>CAYOYT010000113.1:0-4569 GCA_964408245.1 uncultured Dongia sp.
CGACGGCGACGACCGTCGCCAAGTGCACGGAACTCCGCTTTGCCGGGACGCTGGCCGACGATCCGCCCGCCGAATGGAAAGGACAGATCGACCAATTCTATTTCACCAATTCTCCTTTCATGGACGAACTGATCTTCTTTCACCGCGCATCCCGCACCGCCATCATCGCCGACCTGTCTCAGACCTTCAGCGAGAGGTTCCTGAAAGACCATTGGCCTTGGTGGATGCGGCCGATCGCAAGGCTCTCAAAAATGGTCGAGGGATGGGGCTATCCGCCGATCGATTACCGGATCAGTTTCCGCAACCGCGCGAGCGCGCGCCCGAAGATTCGCGCGTTGATCGAAAAACATCCCGAGCATGTCGTCGTGGCGCATGGTGAGATCGTCAGGACGGACGGCGAAGCCTTTCTACGGCGCGCTTTTTCATGGCTGCTCCCAAAGCCGTAGCGCGGTCGTTGGGCAGACGCCGCTCTCAAATGCCTTCGGTCTCCTCGGTTGCTGTCTGGCCTGAAGGGTCAATATCCCGCGACAGCTCTTTCAGGAATCTGTCTCCCGTGGCCAGACGCTTGCCGAGTGTGAGCAGGAAACCCTTGAACCGCTCCGCGCCTTTCGCTTTGGCGGATGCCTGCGCGCCATCGGGTACGGGCGGCGTGACCAGAAGCCAGAATTGAACGAACAGCGAGACGGTCTCGCCGAGAACGGCGAGATCTTCGTCGAGCCCGTCGATCTGGCGGCCGAGCTTGTCCAGGCGACGCGACATGGCCGCCTCCAGTTTCTCTGCTGAATCGCCGGACAGGAAGGAAGCAACGGCCGCCTGGATGATGGCGGACTTTGACACTTGCCGGCGCAGCGCCAGCGCCTCGACCTGGGCGAGCAATTCCGGATTGAAATAGACGTTCATGCGGGTGCGGGTCGTCATACGTTGCCTCCTAAAGCTCGATGCCGTCGCCGGGGTCGAGGGACGCTTGCCGCGCGACCAGACGGATATGCGAACGCAGGGCGCGGGCCTTCGCCGCGTCGATGTCGGGCTCGTCGTCCAGAAGATCGAACTCCTGCTCCGGCGGCTGCGGCGGCGCGACGATTTCCTCGTGCTTGGGCAACTCGGGTTCGCGGCGAATGCCGGCATTCGCTGGGTCACCGTCATCGTCGCCGGCGGCGGCGCTTGTGGCCGAAGCGTTGGCGGCGGGGACAACACGGCGCGACCAGTCATCCGACGATCCGTGCTGCGCTGTGGCTGGCCGCGCTGCCGGATCGGGCGGCGTGAGGATGCGTTCCTTGAAGCGTGTATCCTCATAGTAGCGGGCTTTAGTCGCACGGATCGGCGGAGTGCCAGCGACCATGACAATCTCGTCGGCAGGCGAAAGCTGCATGATCTCGCCGGGTGTGAGCAACGGCCGCGCCGTCTCCTGCCGCGACACCATCAGATGGCCCAGCCACGGCGACAATCTGTGCCCGGCATAGTTGGTGGAATCGCGCAGCTCCGTCGCCGTGCCGAGCGAATCCGATACGCGCTTGGCGGTGCGCTCGTCGTTGGTCGCGAAGGCGACGCGGACGTGGCAGTTGTCGAGGATGGAATTGTTCGGGCCGTAGGCGCGTTCGATCTGGTTGAGGCTCTGCGCGATCAGAAAACTCTTGATGCCGTAACCGGCCATGAAGGCGAGCGCGGATTCAAAGAAATCCAGCCGGCCGAGCGCGGGAAACTCGTCCAGCATCAACAGCAGGCGGTGTCGCTTGCCGGAGGTTTTCAGTTCTTCGGTCAGCCTGCGGCCGATCTGGTTGAGGATCAGCCGGATCAAAGGTTTCGTGCGGTTGATGTCGGATGGCGGCACCACAAGGTAGAGGCTGACCGCCTCCCCGCTTTCGACCAGATCGGCGATGCGCCAGTCGCAGCGCGCCGTGACGCGCGCAACAACGGGATCGCGGTAAAGGCCGAGAAAGCTCATGGCCGTGCTGAGCACGCCGGAGCGTTCGTTCTCGGACTTGTTCAATAGCTCGCGCGCGGATGACGCGATAACTGGATGAACACCGGCCTCGCCAAGATGCGGCGTGTCCATCATCGCGCGCAAGGTCGCCTCGACCGGCCGGCGCGGATCGGACAGGAAGTTGGCAACGCCGGCCAGCGTTTTGTCGGACTCGGCGTAGAGAACGTGGAGGATCGCCCCGACAAGCAGCGAATGGGAGGTCTTTTCCCAATGGTTGCGCTTGTCGAGGCTCCCTTCTGGATCGACCAGAATGTCCGCGATATTCTGCACGTCGCGGACTTCCCATTCGCCCTGCCGCACCTCCAGCAAGGGATTGTAGGCCGACGACATCACGTTGGTCGGATCGAACAGCAGCACGCGGCCGTGCTTGGCACGGAAGCCGGCCGTCAGCGTCCAGTTCTCGCCCTTGATATCGTGAACGATGGCCGATCCCGGCCAGGTCAGAAGCGTAGGCACGACAAGGCCAACGCCTTTGCCGGATCGTGTCGGCGCGAAGCACAACACATGCTCGGGTCCGTGATGGCGCAGATAGTCCCATTCAAACCGGCCGAGCACGACGCCATCCGGGTCGAGCAGCCCGGCGGCGCGGATTTCCCTTTCCTCAGCCCACCGTGCCGAACCGTAGGTGGCGACGTTGCGAGACTCGCGCGCGCGAATGATCGACATGGCGATGGCGGCGATAATGGCGATGAAGCCGCCGGATGCCGCGATAAAGCCGCCTTCGGTGAAGATCGCCGGCGCATAGGCGTCGAATGAAAACCACCACCAGAAAAAGGCCGGCGGATAGTAGATCGGCCAGCCCGCCAGATCGAACCATGGCTCTCCAAGTTGCGCCTGAAAACCTAGTCGCCATGCGGTCCATTGCGTTGCGACCCACGTCATCGCCAGAACAATGGTGAAAACGACGGCGATCTGGCCCCAAAGGATTCGGCCTCCGCGCATAAGGACTCCATTCGGCAAAAGAAACGGAGCCGATCACAGAAGAAGCGTTCGTGAGAGAGGCAACAGGAAAGACGATATGGGGGAGCCGCCGGATACTATCGGCGGCAAATAGGACGGGCTGCTCCAAAGACTTAGGTAGCTCGCGCCGCCCGGCTCATCTGGTGGGCAAGGTCGAGCAGATTCTTCAACATCGGGCTGCGATTGTGTGCGTGCCAGACGACCGAGAATGGCACCGGTTCGGGCTCGTCGAGGAACGGTAGGAATACAACTCCGGGCGGTCGGATCAGGGAGGTCGCCCCGCCTGCGATCGTTACCCCATAACCCTGTGCGATCATTGATAGCAGAGTGTCGCGCTCCACTGCGAAGCGGAAGATCGACGGCGCGAGCCAGCGCCCCGCCAAGCGTAGAAGGATATGGTCATGTACCTGTGGTCCGGTACCGCCGTGGCGAACGATAAAAGCTTCTCGTACGAGATCGGTCCAGATGACGCCGCTGCGGTCAGCGAGCGGATGACCAGTCGGCAACGCAACGACGAGCGGTTCGGTCCAGATGGCGGTCGAATGACAGTCTGGATATTCAGGTGTTCCCGCCACGAAAGCAGCGTCAAGGCGGTCTGAATGGAGGTGCATCACCATATCGGACGCAGTTCCCTCGCAAATCTCCAACTGGAGGTTTGGGTATTGCGCGCGGTATCGGCCAAGCAGATCAGCGAGAAAGCTGCCAGGGATCAGGGCATGCACGCCGATGCGCAGACTGCCGTGATCGCCGCGTGCCATCATGCCGGCGGTTTTCACGGCATGGTCGAGTTGGCCAACACCGACGGCCACTTGCTCCACAAAATAGCGGCCCGCCTCGGTTAGTCGAACACCGCGTGCACGTCGCTCGAACAGCAGGATGCCCAATTCTTCTTCCAGCGCTTTCACCCGTGAGCTTATGGTCGACTGACTGATTCCGAGCGCGTTCGCCGCATGGCGAAAATTTAGATATTCTGCAACTGTCAGTGTGTGGATCAACGCAGATAGTTGGATGCGAGCCGAGGAATGATGCATCGTCTTTCCAGCCTCTATAGACGGCCGCTTCACGCTCCTTTCGGTTGAATAAAGGGCCGGGGCGCATGAAACCCCCTCAATCAATCATCCTAGCCGATAACCCGGCTATACGACCTTGATCGCTACCTCCACATTGCCACGCGTTGCGTGTGAATATGGACATATGTTTTCGTGCGCGGTTTTGACGATTGTTTCAGCTTGAGCCCGTTCGACGCCGTCGAGATGGGCTTCGATTGTCACGGCAAGTCCAAAACCGCTTTCTTCGCGAGGTCCGATCCCCACGCGCGCGGTGACATACGTGTGGGGCCCGAGCGTGACCTTGGCATCCTTTGCCACCAATCGAGCGGCGCCCTCGAAGCAAGCTGCGTATCCCGCTGCAAAAAGCTGCTCGGGATTTGCGCCCGAGCCACCTGGGCCTCCTAGAGCTTTCGGGACGACGAGCGCAAGGTCTAAGCTGCCATCCGCGCTTCGGACGTGTCCTTCGCGTCCCCCTCTCGCCGTCGCCTCAGCCGTATAGAGAATATTAACGCTCATGATTTTCCTTCTCCACTTTATTACTATCGCCGGTGTTCAGTCGCACCGGGCTTCTCGCTGAAA
>CAYOYT010000113.1:4579-7332 GCA_964408245.1 uncultured Dongia sp.
ACGCCGTTCCACGTGTCGGCATCGCTCGGCGGCGTCTTCTTTGCGGTAATGTTCGGCCAAGCAGATGCATATCTGTGATTCTGTGCGAGCCATTTCGGTTCTGCGGCTGGGTCCGTATCGGGAAAGATCGCCTCGGCGGGGCATTCAGGGACGCAAACCCCGCAATCGATGCACTCATCTGGATGAATGACGAGCATATTCTCTCCCTCGTAGAAGCAATCGACGGGGCAAACTTCGACGCAGTCCATGTATTTGCACTTGATGCAGTTGTCCGTCACCACATGGGTCATCGTCGAGTCCTTCCCGACATCGTCAAGCCGGGACTTCGAGCGAAAAATCGAACCGCTCTCATAAACATATATGTAGAATGTATCTTTAACAGTCAAGGACTCTCAGGTTGAACTCTTGGCGCTGCCGCCGATCTGGCGGGTCGAGTCCTATCGTGCGGTCGCATCGGCAGCCGCTTGTAGAACGCCGGCCTCCGGCTTTGATTGTCATGTTCGCGGCACACCATTCGACGGGATTGATGCATCTCGCGACCACACAGCGGTTTCGAAGCGACTATCAATAACCTCACGGACTCCGCGCTCACGCCATTCCTGATCGGAGTGCAGGGCGGAGAGAACTTTCACGTTATCACGCATCTGACTTGGCTTGTTTGCTCCCCGACAAGCTGCTAGCTTGGAACGAGTCGAGGAATGTATCGGGCTATTGATCGTCGGACTTATTGGTTTGCGATCGCGAACGGCCGAGCCTTTGTAAAGGGGTGTGAATGTCGAGACGTCGAAGCCTAACTGTCCTCCTTGCGACGACCTGGGCATTCACGATCTGTTTCGCTGTTTGGATGATGTTCGGCGTGACGGGCATTCCCATCCGCACGCAATTGGGGCTGAATTCCGCCGAGTTTGGGCTGCTGACGGCAACGCCTGTGCTGACCGGCGCGCTATTCCGGTTGCCGCTCGGCATCTGGACCGATCGCCTTGGCGGACGCCGCATCATGCTGGCGCTCCTATTAGGCTGCGCCATACCAGTCTGGATGTCGGCCTACGCCACGGTATTCTGGCAGTTCTTATTGCTCGGCCTGGCGCTTGGTCTTGTCGGTGCCTCGTTCTCGGTAGGTACGCCGTACGTCGCCCGCTTCTTTTCGAAGGAACGGCGCGGATTTGCCATGGGCTTCTTTGGCGCAGGCACCATCGGCGCAGCGCTCAACATGTTCGTCGCACCCTGGCTGATCGACGCTTATGGCTGGCAGATGGTCCCAAAGGTCTACGCCGCAGCACTCATCGTCACAGCCGTTATCTTCTGGATATTTTCTGCGCCAGACCCCGCCAGAGTCGCCACCTCGCCGTCGTTGTTCGCGCAGTTCGCTGTGCTGCGTGAGCCGCGGGTGTGGAAATACTGCCAGTATTATTCGATCGTTTTCGGCGGCTTCACGGCGCTGTCAATCTGGATGCCGCAGTATTTCAAGACGGAATACGGGTTGTCGATCGCGCAAGCGGCGCTGTTGGCGGCGTGCTTCGCGCTTCCTGCCGGAGCTTTTCGCGCCCTTGGCGGCTGGCTGTCTGATCGGTTCGGTGCGCACGCCGTAACTTGGTGGGTGCTGTGGGCTGCATGGGGCTGCCTGTTCCTGCTCTCATATCCGAAGACGGAATTGATCATTCACACTGTCGATGGCCCGGCCCACTTCGGCATTGCACTGCCGATCTGGCTCTTCGCTGCCCTGTTGTTTGTGCTGGGTATCGCCTTCGCCTGCGGCATGGCCTCGACATTCAAATATATTGGCGATGATTTTCCCGATTCCATGGGCGCTGTTTCCGGAATTGTAGGTATGGCCGGAGGCCTTGGCGGTTTTCTGCTGCCAATCATGTTCGGCGCGATCCTCGACAGGCTCGGGATCAATTCGAGTTGCTTCATGTTGCTGTACGGTATCGTCGCGGTTTCGCTGGTATTGAATTTCATGACGGAGGTGCGGCGTGCGCCGGTCATGGGGGAGCCTCCAGGCAAGCCGCCAACGCAATCCTCATCGCGCACTTGATCGGAAAGGGAAACAAGAATGAGCCATTTCTTGGAGCGCCTCACCTACCTTTCCCGAAAGCGCGAAAGCTTTGCCGAAGGTCACGGCGAACTGCGCGACGAAGACCGTATGTGGGAGGAGGGCTATCGGCAGCGCTGGCAGCACGACAAAATCGTCCGCTCGACGCATGGCGTGAACTGCACCGGTTCGTGCTCGTGGAAGATCTACGTCAAGAGCGGCGTCGTCACCTGGGAGACGCAGCAGACCGACTATCCGCGCACGCGTCCCGGAATGCCCAACCATGAACCACGTGGCTGCTCGCGCGGCGCCTCCTACAGCTGGTATCTCTATAGCGCCAGCCGCATCAAATATCCCTTGGTGCGCGGCCGTCTGATCAAGGCGTGGCGCGAAGCACGCAAGACGCTGCAACCTGTAGAAGCGTGGGCCTCGATTACCGGCAATGCAGAAACCGCAAAATCTTATAAGTCGATGCGTGGCCGTGGTGGATTTATTCGTTCTACCTGGGATGAAGTGAGCGAGATTATCGCCGCTTCGAACGTCCATACCATCAAGAAATGGGGGCCGGACCGTGTCGTCGGCTTTTCGCCGATCCCGGCCATGTCGATGGTGTCCTACGCTTCCGGCTCGCGCTATCTCAGCCTGATCGGCGGCACGCTCTTATCCTTCTATGACTGGTATTGCGACCTGCCGCCGTCGAGCCCGCAGACCTGGGGCGAGC
>CAYOYT010000114.1:0-1646 GCA_964408245.1 uncultured Dongia sp.
CGTTCGCGACCGGCCTCCTTCACGATTCTGTCGAGGATACCGACGCGACACTAGAGCAAGTGCAGGCCGTTTTCGGTTAGGAAGTGGCACAGCTGGTCGACGGCGTCACCAAGCTCTCGCGCCTCGAGTTGCAATCAGATCATACCAAGCATGCGGAAAATTTCCGCAAGCTGGTGCTGGCTATGTCGAATGATATCCGCGTGTTGTTGGTGAAGCTGGCCGACCGCCTGCACAACATGCAGACGCTGCATTTCATCAAAAACGTGGATAAGCGCCGGCGCATTGCTGTCGAGACGATGGAAATCTATGCGCCGCTCGCCGAGCGCATGGGCATGCATCAATTGAAAGACGAGCTTGAGAACCTGGCTTTCGCCGAACTCAACGCCGATGCCTATCAATCGATCATGCAGCGTCTCTCTTATTTGCGAGAACAGGGTGCGGACATCTCCAACAAGATCATCGCCGAACTCTCGAAAACGATGAAAGAGGCCGAGCTTGACGCCGAGGTCTCGGGAAGAGAAAAGACACCCTATTCGATCTGGCGCAAGATGCAGAAGAAACGCATGGAGTTCGAGCAGCTCTCGGACATCATGGCTTTCCGTGTCATGGTCAATGATATAGGCCAGTGCTACCAGGCGCTGGGGGCGCTCCACGGCAAGTATTCAATGATTCCTGGGCGCTTCAAGGATTATATCTCGACCCCTAAGCCCAACAATTACCAATCACTTCATACTGGCATTATCGGGCCGCAGCGCATGCGTATCGAAGTGCAGATCCGCACCGAGAATATGCACGACATTGCGGAAATGGGTGTCGCCGCGCATTGGGGCTACAAGCAGGGTGCGACCAAGATAGACGGTCGGCAGTATCGCTGGTTGCGGGAGCTGCTCGACATTCTCGAACATGCCTCCGGGCCTGAGGAGTTCCTCGAACATACCAAATTGGAAATGTTTCAGGATCAAGTCTTCTGCTTTACGCCAAAGGGCGATCTCATCGCTTTGCCGCGTGGAGCGACGCCGGTCGACTTTGCCTATGCGGTGCATTCCGAGGTGGGTAATACTTGTGTCGGCGCCAAGCTTAATGGTCGCATCATACCGCTCAAGACAGAGCTGCAGAACGGCGACCAAGTCGCCATCGTTACCTCCAAGGCACAGACGCCATCGCCAGCTTGGGAACGCTTTGTTGTCACGGGAAAGGCACGCGCCTGCATCCGCCGCTTCATTCGCACGCAGCAGCGCGAGCAATATATGGAGCTTGGCCGGGCGATGCTGCAGAAGGAATTCGCTCATGCCGGCTATGACTACATGGAAAAGGCTGTCGAGGGTGTGCTCAAGAAGTTCAAGGCCGAGGAGACCGAGGATCTGGTGACGCATGTCGGTGAAGGCCTCGTTGGTGCGCGTGAAGTCGTCAACGCGATCTTCCCCGGCAACAAGACGCAGACACTGCCCAACGATAAGATCGTGCCACTGAAGCGCGATGCCAAGAAGGGAAAGAGTGGTCACGCGATTCCGATCCGCGGCCTTATCCCCGGCATGGCCATGCATTTTGCCGGTTGTTGCCATCCGCTGCCCGGTGATCGCATCGTTGGCATCGTGACCACCGGTAAGGGTGTCACCATCCACACGATCGATTGCGAGACGTTGGAG
>CAYOYT010000114.1:1656-5509 GCA_964408245.1 uncultured Dongia sp.
CTGGCTTGACGTCGCCTGGGATCATGACAAAAATTCGGGTGAGGAGCATACCGGCCGCCTCGACGTGGTGATTGCCAACCAGCCGGGCAGTCTCGGCTCGCTCACCACGGTCATCGGCAAGAATATGGGCAATATTTCTAATTTAAAGATCGTCAACCGTTCGCTCGATTTCTTCGAGATCATCGTCGATGTCGAGGTAAAGGATCTCAAGCATCTCTCCAACATCATTGCTGCGCTACGCGCGACCCCCTCGATCAATTCCGTTGAACGAGCGCGGGGATGACGTATTAGGTTAGCGCATCATGATCCTCGGCATCGGTAACGATCTCATCGACATCCGGCGTATCGAAAAATCGATCGAGCGGTTTGGCGATCGCTTCATTCAGCGCGTCTTCACCGAAGTCGAGCAGAAGAAATCCGATCGACGGGCGCTGCGTGCGGCGTCCTATGCCAAGCGGTTTGCCGCCAAGGAGGCCTGTTCGAAGGCGCTCGGTACCGGCTTTCGCGATCAGGTCTTCATGAAAGATATGGGGGTGGTGAATTTGCCCTCGGGCAAGCCGACCATGAAACTCACCAATGGCGCGCTGAAGCGCCTCGCGGACATAACGCCACCGGGCATGGTGGCGCAGATCGACCTCACCATCACAGATGACTTTCCACTGGCCCAAGCGATCGTCATCATTTCGGCCGTTCCGGCGGCTCCCAAATAATCGTTCGAAGGCCCCTCTCCCCAGAGGGGCGAGGGGCTTATTGCCTTGCCTCGGTCGAGACCCCCTCGCCCCGCGGTGGCGGGGAGAGGGGGTCCTTCGGCTAAACCAGCAGAAAGACAGGCAAAAATGATGCTGCGGGCGGCGAAAAGCGGCCCTTCAGTCTTGACTTTAAGGGGTATGGCTGGCTTGATCCGCCCGCCGAGCATGCTGCAACAGCCTGCCTGACATCCCTCCAAAATTCCGTCGAAAAAGGCCGCTTTCCTACCATGGCGCGAAAGATAGAGACCGAGCCCAGCCAAATCGTCGAGACTGTTAAGACCATAGCCTGGGCTGCCGTGATCGCCGTGGTGATCCGGACATTTGCTTACGAGCCTTTCAGCATTCCGTCGGGCTCCATGATCCCAACGCTGCTCATCGGTGATTATCTTTTTGTCTCGAAGACGGCCTATGGCTACAGCCGCTTCTCCTTCCCCTGGGGCATTGTGCCATTGCAGGATCGCATTTGGGAGGACAAGCCCGAGCGTGGCGACGTCATCGTCTTCCGTCCACCGGGAGAACCACAGACCGATTTCATCAAGCGTTTGATTGGTCTGCCCGGTGATACGGTTCAGGTGAGAGAAGGCCTGCTCTACATCAATGATCAGCCGGTGAAGCGGGAGCGCATCGAGGATTTCGTCAATCTCGATAACGGGATTGCCTCGCCACAATATATCGAGACCCTGCCGGGCGGTGTTGCGCATCACATTATTGAGACGCGCGGTGATCAGGGCGAACTCGACAACACGCCTATCTATGTGGTGCCGGAAGGGCATTATTTCATGATGGGCGACAATCGTGATTCCTCGAGCGACAGCCGCGTGCTTGCGGGCCTGATGCCGACCGATCGCAACATGCGCATCACCGATCAAGCGCAGCTGGGCAATGTCGGCTTTGTGCCTGCTGAAAATCTCATTGGCCCGGCCAAGGTGTTGTTCTGGTCTTATGACAACACATTGAAGCTGATCAATCCGATCACTTGGGCGACGGCCCTGCGCTGGCGGCGTCTCGGCGATCTGGTGGAGTAGGCAGGGTGGCGAAGGCTGCCCATAACGAATTGGCTAGAGTCATCGGCCATGCATTCGCGCAGCTGGATCTGCTGGAAACTGCCATCACGCATCCCAGCGCCACAGGGCGAAACCGCACTAAGCGCGCGCGGCGCCCGACCAAGGCCAACGATCTGCGCATCGCCGACAATCAGCGCCTGGAATTTCTCGGCGATCGCGTGCTGGGGCTGATCGTGGCCGAGATGTTGTTTGCGACTTTCCCGGAAGAAGATGAGGGCGCACTCGCGAAGCGCTTTGCCTCGCTGGTGCGCCAGGAGAGTCTGGCGCAGGTGGCACAGACTTTGGATCTCGGTCGCTTTCTCGTGCTTTCCAAAGGTGAAGAGGAAAGCGGTGGACGCGAAAATCCAGCGACGCTCGCCGATGCCTGCGAAGCCATCATCGGTGCGCTTTATCTCGATGGCGGTGTTGATGTCGCGCGCGATTTCGTCGAGGCGCATTGGCGCGCGATGATGTCGGCTGATCTCGCTCCGCCGCAGGATGCCAAAACGGCGCTTCAGGAATGGGCCCAGGCAGCTGGGCTTAGTCTACCGCGCTATAAGGTGATCCGCAGTGAAGGGCCGCCTCATGATCCGGTCTTCGAGGTGGAAGCGGCGGTCGAAGGATACCCCGCACGGAGCGGCACTGGCCGCTCGAAGCGAGCGGCCGAACAAGCGGCCGCTAATCTGTTGCTAACAGTCGTACGCATTGGCAGTCCGGTGCAAGATCAAGAGATCGCGGCCAACCCGGCGTGAGGCCGGATAGCTGGAAAGCGGAAATTCCGATGGATATGGAAACGGCCTGCGGCTTTATCGCCGTGCTGGGTGCACCCAATGCAGGGAAGTCGACCCTGGTCAATCGCGTCGTCGGGCAGAAAGTCTCGATTGTCAGCCCCAAGGTGCAGACCACACGTGCCAAAGTGTTAGGTATTGTGATGCACGGCGCCGTACAGATGATCTTCGTTGACACACCGGGCATCTTCGCACCCAAACGCCGGCTCGACCGCGCGATGGTCGCGGCGGCTTGGACTGGCGCAGGCGATGCCGATCAAATCCTCCTAATGGTCGATGCCTCGCGCCGGAATATCGATGACGATACGCGCCGCATCATCGAGGGGTTGAAGTCGCATAAGCGCAAAGCGGTGCTCGTGCTTAACAAGATTGATCAGGTGAAGGAGCGCGAGCGGCTGCTTGCCAAGACCGCAGAGCTCAATGCGCTGGGGAACGAGGGCTTGGATGCTGAGGGTGGAAAAACGCTCTTTACCGACACCTTCATGATCTCGGCTGAGCAAGGCGATGGCGTGACCGATCTGGCGGCGGAATTAGCGCGGCGCATGCCCAAGGGACCGCATCATTATCCTGAAGATCATATCACCGACGCGCCACAACGCTTCCTTGCCGCCGAAATCACACGCGAACATCTCTTCCGGCAACTGCATGAGGAAGTGCCCTATGCTCTGACTGTCGAAACGGAAGGCTGGGAGGAATTCAAGGATGGTTCGGTCAAAATCACGCAAGTGATTTTCGTCGCTAAGGAAGGCCAGAAGGCCATCGTCATCGGCAAAGGTGGCGCCAAGATCAAGATGATCCGCGAGGCAGCGCAACGCGAGATGAGCCTCGCCTTTGAGCGCCATGTGCATCTCTTCCTTTTCATCAAAGTGCGCGGCTCTTGGGCCGACGATCCAGAGCGCTACCGCGAAATGGGCCTCGATTTCGAGGCGTGACGAGATTAACGGCCACATGGATTTCACCGACACAGGCTTCGTCCTATCTGCTCGGCGTCATGGTGAGGGGGACATTATCCTTGCTTGCCTCACAAGGGAGCATGGGCGGCATCTGGGTTTGGTGAAGGGCGGTGCTGGACGCAAGAACCGACCGTCTTTCGAAATCGGCAATTTGTTATCGCTCGGCTGGCGCGCGCGGCTTTCGGAACAGCTGGGACAGTTCCAGGCTGAGCTGATCGACGCCAATATCGCGCATCTCATCGACGATGCGGATCGGCTCGCGGCGATGAGTGCGGCGGCGGCGGTGATCGATGCAACTCTGCCTGAGCGCGAGCCGCATC
>CAYOYT010000114.1:5609-7292 GCA_964408245.1 uncultured Dongia sp.
ATGAGTGCGGCGGCGGCGGTGATCGATGCAACTCTGCCTGAGCGCGAGCCGCATCGGGAAGTATATGAAGATTTGGCCCTGCTGATCCAAGGCCTCGTCGCCGCTGTGCCGGATTGGGCCGGGCTTTACTTACGTTGGGAATTGAAACTATTGGCGGATCTCGGTTTTGGCCTCGATCTCACGCGCTGCGCTGTTACGGGAGCAACGCAGAATCTCATTTTCGTGTCGCCCAAGACCGGCCGCGCGGTAAGCCGAGACGGGGCAGGGCGCTATGCGGAGCGGTTGTTGCCGTTGCCAGCCTTCTTGCTGCAGGATAATCTTGCCACCGACCCAACCTCACTTGCGCAAGGTCTGCGGCTCACGGGTCATTTTATTCACGCCCATCTGTTGTCCACGCCGGGTGCTGAAAAGCGGCTAACCGCCCGTGACCGGGTGATTGAGCGCCTGACGCGCTAACGTCTTTTTACCGGCAGCTGCCGCCCTTGATTTGGTGTCGCTTGCGCGCCATGCTCCGGCAACGTCAAAGATCGCCGGGGCACTCAGCGAATCATGAACAATCGGCATTTCATCGTCATTGGGGCCGGCATTGTCGGTGTCTCCGCCGCTCTCTATTTGCAGAAGGACGGCAACCAGGTCACGGTGATCGACGGTCGCAATCCCGGCGAGGGGACATCGAAGGGCAATGCTTCCGTCATCGCCAGTGAATCCTGCATACCAGTGGCAACACCCGGCATCTTGTGGGATGTGCCCAAGATGCTGATGGACCCCTTGAGCCCGCTTGCCATTCGCTGGTCCTATCTGCCGCAGATCGTCCCTTGGCTGATCCGTTTCGTGGCAGCATCCAGCGAAAAGCGGGTTGAGCAAATCTCGATCGCGCTGCGTTCCGTGCTGGTCCAGGCGTTGGCATCGCATAAGGAATTGGCAACCCTCGCGGGTCAGTCGCTGATGATCAAGGATACCGGTTGGCTGGGTGTTTTCGAAAGTGACAAAAAGTTCGACAGCTATCAATGGGACCTTGCGTTACAAAAGCGGCGGGGTGTCGATTTCACCATCCTGAAGCAGGCAGAGCTGCGTCAGTTCGAGCCGAGTTTGCAGCCGATCTATCGGCATGGTGTCTATTATCCGGAGAACGCCTACGTCACCAACAATTTCACGCTGGTGCAGCGCCTCGCGGGTCAATTCGTGGCGGCTGGCGGCAAGATCGTGAAAGCCGCCGTCACCGGCTTTGAGATGGGGCTGGAAGGCCCAACGGCCGTGATGGCCAACAATGCGACTTATTCCTGCGATGCCGTCGTTGTCGCGGCAGGTGCCTGGTCGAAAAAGCTCACGGCAATGCTCGGTCATAAGGTACCGCTCGATACTGAACGCGGCTATCACGTGACGTTGCCGAATGCCCAAAAACGACCGCGCCTGCCGATTTATTCGGCCGATCATTCCTTCGCCATTACGCCGCTCGATGTCGGCTTACGTTTTGCAGGTACCGTGGAACTAGGGGGGCTCGATCTGCCGGCCAATCATGCCCGCGCTCAGAAACTGATGAATCACGGCAAGCGCATGTTCGGCGAGCTCGATGAGACCGGCCGCAGCGATTGGATGGGTTTCCGCCCCTCGATACCGGATTCCGTGCCCGTGATCAGCCAGGGCGGGCGTTTTAAAAACACGTTCTTCGGTTTCGGCCATGGC
>CAYOYT010000115.1:0-7001 GCA_964408245.1 uncultured Dongia sp.
GATCCCGCCACTCCGGGTTCGTCTTTTCTATCAGCCCGACCTTCCACCCCCGCTGCCACTCCTTCAGCCGCTTTTCCCGCCTGATCGCCGCCTCCACACTCTCATGCGTCTCGAACCAAACCAGCCGCTTCACCGCATGCTCACGGGTGAACCCCAGCAGAATCCCCTCCCGATGCTCCGCCACCCGCCGCACGAGATCCGTCGTCACGCCGACATACAGCGTCCCGTTCCTCCGGCTGGCGAGCATGTAGACCCACGAGAACCGCATGCTATCATCGGTAGAGAAGAGTAACGCACCCGGTCAAGCTCGACCGGCAGCGGAATGGATTCCGCGATCAAGTCGCGGAATGACGAGGAGGAGAAGGCAGGCTTGCTGAACCCCGTCGACCAGGTCCGCGCCATCGACTCCCGCCGACTCTACGTGCGCTTCGCCGATGGCGTCGAGGGCGAGGTCGATCTCGGTGCCGTCATCGGCCAGGGCGCCTTCGCCGAGCTGGCCGACCCCGGTGCCTTCGCCCAGGTCGGCATCGACGAGTTCGGTGCTGTCACTTGGCCGACAGGCGCCGATCTGGCTCCCGACGCCATGCATAGCGCTCTACGCCGTAACGGGCGCTGGCAGCCGCGCTTCGCTCCGGTGACACAGGATGCGTAGCTTGTCCGCCATCGCTGGAAGCGCTCGCTGTTCGGGGATCATCACACGCATGGGATGGAAGGTGTGCGGTTCTATACCAAGCAGAAGGCGATCACGAGCCGCTGGCCGACGGGATCCGCGCGGGGGCGAAGTTCCAGGATGCCGACGATGTGAGCATCGGCGGGAGGGAAGCAGGCTCCCCTCCCGAACCCTGCTCACGGTCATCCAAATATCTGTTTTTTCGTTCTTATCCGTCATCCCGCGGCTTGACCGCGGGATCCATTCCAACGATATCCGGCCCTCTCCACATCGCGGATCAATCGCCGAGCAGGCCGGCGACGACGCGCGCGAGTTCCGGCACGTCCCGCGCCACGATGTCGGCGATGACATCGTGATCGACCTGTCCATAGGCGTGCACGAGGATGTTGCGCAGCCCGACGATGGCGCGCCGGTCGGGTATCAACTCGGCCGTCGCCTGATCGAGGCGTGCGATCTGCGTCACCGCCTCGCCGATGATCGTGAGCTGCCGCTCCACCGCCGCGCGCAGCAGCTCGTCTTCTCCGAGCACAGCCGGATCGCGCCCGCCCATGAACCTGCCGATCGCCGCACAGGCCCGCGCAATGTCCTCGAGCAGCGCCGCCGTCCTAGGCTGCATAGAGCGGCGTCCGCTCGCCCTCGATGGCGCTGAGGAAGCGCCGGTTGCGGACGGCCGTGGCCATGACCAGGTCGACCGGCCGGCCGAAAAGCTCTTCCAACTCCGCCAGCAGGCCGAAATAGGCCGAGGCTCGCTCGCCTGCCGGCAGCGGCCCGAACTCGACCAGGAAATCGAGGTCGCGCGGCTCGACCTCGCCCCGCGCCGCCGAGCCGAACAGCTCCAGCCGCCGCACGCCGAAACGGCGGCAGAGTGCCTGCAAGTCGGTGTCGTGCAGCGTGAGGTCGGGATGCATGCGATCTGCCGCGTGTCTGCCGTCGCCGACATATAGTTCGGCTGGCGGATCCCTCCAACATCGGCATGGTCGGCATTGACGTCCCGATCCCTGGGCCGATAGCTTTCATTCGTTCGGCGGCTGGAAGCGCTCGCTGTTCGGCGATCACCACACGCATAGCATGGAAGGCGTGTGGTTCTATACCAAGCAGAAGGCGATCACCTCTCGCAGGCCGATGGGGTCCGCGCGGGAGCGGAGTTCAAGATGCCGACGATGTGAGATGGGACGCGAGCGGGCTCCCCTTCCGAACCCTGGCGGTGCCCGGGTAAGGTTGTCTATCTACTTATGTTTAGGCGATTATCCCCTTGACGTCAGGTGAACGCTATGGCAATGTGCTCTCGTTAGGAGAGAGCAATGGCCACCACGATCATCGAGTTCTTCAAGCGCTACCCGGATGACGAGGCTTGCCTCTCCCAGGTGTTTGAGGCTCGGTTTGGTCAGGGCCATGTCTGTCCGAATTGTGAGCGCTCGGCGAAGTGGTACCGGATCAAGGCGACGCGGGCGTTTGCCTGCCAGTGGTGCGGCTGGCACATCCACCCGACCGCCGGCACCTTGTTCGAGGACACTCGCACCCCGCTCCGGCTCTGGTTCTATGCGATCTACCTGTTCACCACGTCTCGGCATGGCGTGCCGGCGAAGGAACTCCAGCGCCAGCTCGGCGTGACCTACAAAACGGCATGGCGGATGGGTCATGAAATCCGCAAGCACATGATGGCCGTCGATGGTGACGAGCCGCTGGGCGGCGAGGTCGAGGTTGATGAAACCTACGTCGGCGGACACCGGCCAGGCGTTCGTGGCCGCGGCGCGGCCGGCAAGACGGTCGTTCTCGGCATGCTGGATCGCGACGGCGACGTGATCACCCGCGTGGTCCCGAACGTCCGCCGCGCGACCCTGCAACCGATCATCGAAGCCAACGTCGTTAAGGGCAGCACGGTCCATACCGACGAACTGGCCTCCTACGATGGCCTAGACGCCAAGGGATATACGCACCGCACCGTGAATCACGGGGCTCGCGAGTACGCCAGGGACGGCAGCCACGTGAACAGCATCGAAGGCTACTGGTCGCGGCTCAAGGCTTCGATTTCCGGGACGCACGTGCACGTTTCGGGGAAGCATCTGGCGAAGTACGCTGGCGAGTTCGAGTATCGTCACAATTCTCGTCAGCGGCCGGGGCAGATGCTTGACGAGCTTCTTTCGGTGTTTCCACCGCCCGCCGAAGAATAGCATCGAACTTCCGCGCGTCACCGGGCGGATCGTTCTCATGTTCGGCGATGAATTGATCAACCCGTTGCGTGTCGATGGCCTCACGTAGGGTGATTGGTCCTGTCTTGCTCGACACTCTGCGCGTCCCTTTCGCCATCAGCGGCCAGAAACACCGCCCGTGTGATATCGAAGAGGACCAAGATATGGGCCAACAGCAGCACCAGCGCAACGCCATTGTACATGGCAGCGTCTCTGCCTAGGCCATCCGTAAGTCCCTTAAATATCAACAAGATAACCGTTCCGATGAACAATAGCAATACGATGATTGTGCTACTAACTACTTGCCCCTTCGCATCGGATAGATTTGCGCGGAGGCGTATTTCGAGTTCCGCCAGCTTTAGATACAAAGTAGCCGCCGATGGAAGGAAAATCGCTAAGACAACACCAATTACGTTGAGCAAATCTCCTGCAATGAATGACTTTAGGAATGAATTACTGTCATCAAGAATAGCCGGATCAACCACAGCAACAACTGTGGCAACCGCCAAAGCGGCGATTAAGGCGAAAATAGCTACCTTAGCCATAGGCGACCCATCCTCTCAAGGAAGCCGCGCAACCCTTCCTCTCTCAAATCTTGTATAGTCGTATCGTCCGGTATGTCAACAATCTTCCGCTTGTTTTCTGAGTTGTATATGATCTTTCCGCCTTCGCTTTTGATCTTTGTTGATGCGACACCATTCGCGACCGCTTCGACACCGTCAGCTATTTCTTCGTCATCTGGATTTATATTGCCTTCGCGATTTCGCATCGCGGTCACGACCTCTTGGGCATTCACGTGATCCCGCAAGCGTCCGAGATTCTTCCGAATGGCATCCGAAATCGTGAACACAATATTTGGAACGGCAAACGTAAATTCAATCTCAGAAATATTGCCCAAGTTTGCGTGTGCTACGGAATAAAACTCCTCCGTACTCGGCATAGTATGAGGCAATATATCCCAGTTTGAGTGCATTTCTGTCGCATTTATGTAGTCACACAGCGACTTCATGATTGGGAATGGGCGGCCGACTTTACGCACGATCTGAAACAGCACTTTCTGCTCGGTAGCAGAAAGGTCAAATAAGACGTTCGCAAAATCCCAGTCTTCGACTTCTCTGGGGGCAAACCCATCGGCGCGACGGCGGGTAACCTCAGGGTTCTCCCTACCAATCGACGCTGCTATCAGCCCGCCGGCCGTATGCGCCGGTTTGTAAAGAAAGGTTGTGCCGCGGTGCGGAAACTCGATCGGAAGGGCGAAGCAGCGGCCCAAAAAAGCAGTTCGAGTTTCTGGCGTCTGATCGGGCTCATCTACAGCGAATATGCTTCTTTGCAGCTTCGGCACGACCACGAGCCGCAATTGCTCGTATCGCATGGCTCCTCCCTTAGCGTCTTATGGGGGGACCATGTCGGCGGCTAAGCCATACGTCAAGGGGATAATCGCCTATGTTTAATCGTCATCCCACATGCACATTCGAGGGAACTGATTGATGCATTTGATCGTGAAATCGCACTTAAATAGTTTCGTTGAGAGTCACGGGATTCAATCAGATGATGAATCGGTTCAATTTGAGAAGTTTGTAAATTACTCTATTATTTCATCAAGATTCTCGTGTGCCTATGATCTAGACGATGTAACGACAGGACAATCGGATGATAGTATAGATGGTTTAGCTATTGTAATAGATGAAGAAGTAATTACATCAACTGATGATGTATCTGAAATATTTTCGCAGAGCAGAAGAAATCATGATGTTGACATATTATTTTTTCAATCAAAAAGATCGGAAGAGTTTTCGTTGGGGGAGTTTTTAAAATTTAAATCTTCAATAGTCCGGTTTCTATCAGAAGAATCATATATTTCAAAAGACGAGGTTCTATCTAATGCTCATGAAATATTTGAGGCGATCCTAAAAGAGGTTCCAAAAATTCGTAATGGTAAACCTTCAACGATCATACGCTTTGCATCCACAGGTGTTTATAGACAGCCTATGGAACTCGAAAGAGCGTTAGCTGAGTTTCATGAAGAACTCCAAGATCTTGGGTTATTTGTAGACATTGATGCGAAGTTTGTTGATCGAGATGAAATCACAAAACTGTGGGTGAATACCTATTCGGGAACAACAACAAGCCTTGAGCTTTTTAGTGGCGCCGCTCTTCCTAAGATCGATGGCATAGACGAGGCATATCTAACTGTGGTTCGCGCGAAGGAATTTGTACAAAATTTACTTATGTCAGAAGATGGAAACTTAAGGACCCAAGTCTTCGAAGAGAATGTGAGATCGTTCCTTGGAATGGACAACGAGGTTAATCGATCCATATCGGCTACTATAAGAGCAGGGGCATCTGCTAGTCGATTTCCAGTACTAAACAATGGGATAACTATCGTAAGCCCGGACGTGCGCTTGCAAGGCAATACGCTTCATCTTGCAAATTACCAAATAGTCAATGGCTGTCAGACTTCCAACGTGCTATTCGAGAATCGTGATGTATTAAATGATGTTATGGTAAATGTTAAGATTGTAGAGACTAAGAATGAAGATGTCTTTTCGGAACTTGTTAGGGCTACTAATAGTCAAAGTAAAGTGGAGAATGCGCAGTTTCTATCGCTTAGGCCATTGATGAAGCGGGTTGAACAGTATTTTAATGCATGTAATTCTCCCGAAGGTCGTCTCTATTTTGAAAGAAGAGATCGACAATATGTAGGTCAGAATGTTCCAACTATACGTACATTCTCTCTTCACAATGCTACGAAATGTGTTGCTGCTATGTACTGCAATCGACCCGACCTCGCGGGCCGCTACCCAAATGCTATGTATGCTGAGTTAGCTGACACGATATTTGGCGATGACACAAAGGAGATCGTATTCTACGCATCTTGCTTAACGCTTTACCGATTCAATTTGCTCACATCAAACAGCACTATCCCTCAGAATATGAAAAGGTTCAAGTGGCATATTCTTCCTTTGGTGAGAGTGCTGTTGGGTGGAAAGTCTAATGACAGATTAAATTCACGTTCAGTTGAGAAACTAAGTCAATCTATTATAGACGTTATGGATCATCACAATAATACAGCGACTGATGTATTCTCGAAGGCAACCGGAATCTGTCAGGCGATGGGCGAGGTCACCGCTGATAGACTTAAGAGACAGTCGATTCTCAATGAAATGTTGGGTAGCATAGAAGGCTAATGGGCGCGCTTGCGCGAATGGCGCCCAGTCCTCAGTCCAGAGACATCTGGGATTCCAGGGACACCATACGCATTAGGCTGGATTCCAGGGACACCATACGCATTAGCGAACCCAGGCTCTGCCGGCGGTTCCGAGTGCCACGCCCGCTAGCAAACTGGACGAGACAGGCAGCTTTGTAGAGGCGGCTACTTCTTGTCAGCCCCGGCCTTCGGCTTGGTCACGGCACCGGCTACCGTGCCTGCGGTCGCCAGAACCTTCTTCTTGTCGGCCTTCGGCTTCTTGGCTTCCTTGTTGCTGCGCTTCTGACCCTTGGCCATGCCCGTCGCTCCCTCGTCGCCGCCGTCCGTCCGGCGCGGCGCAGGGCGGAACTCTAGGCGCGGTCGCGGCCGGTCGCCAAGGGGGTTCGCTGAACGGCGAAGAGGGCTGTTGTTTTTTTCCGTCATCCCGCGGCTACGACCGCGGGATCCACGCCGCAGGCACCGAGGCAGCCCAGACGGTGGCGGAATGGACCCCGTGGTCAAGCCACGGGGCGACGGAGAGAGGCGGAGGGAGTCGCGCATTACGCGATCAGCTTGACAAGTCATTCAACCTATGACTATCTTCCTGCCATGCGCACCATCCCCATCCGCCAGCGCGTCACCCTCGCCAGACGCATCGCCGCCGGCCTGCCCGTCTGGGCCGCCGCCAAGGGCTCGAACCTGCCCGCGGCCGACGTCGGCGAGCTGATGGACGAGCCCGAGTTCCGGGATCTGATCGGGGCATGGTCCGAGATCTTCGACCTTTCCCCCGAAGCCCGCGGCCAGCGCCTCGAACGTCTAGCCCACATGGTCGTCGAGCGCCGCATCGCCATGGACTGCGGCCGCACCGCCCACTTCATCCTGCGCGAACGCCACCGCCGTCGCGATCCCGTGGCCAGGCTCGCCAAGGGTTTTGCCCAGCTCGTCGACATGGAGA
>CAYOYT010000116.1:0-6987 GCA_964408245.1 uncultured Dongia sp.
CTGCGGACCCTTGTTGTCCTTGTTCGCCTTGATCGCTTCGATTTCGTCGCCCGAACCCGCATCCGGGTTGAGTTCGTTGATCTTCAGGCCGTATTTGGCCTTGAAACCTTCGATGAGACCGCCATAGCCGCACCAGTCATGCGGCAGCGCGATCGTGGTCAGCTCGCCCTCGGCCTTGGCGGCCGCGATCAGATCTTCCATCGAATCGGCGGCGGCGAAGCTGGTCATGAGCGCAGTCGTCGACATCAATGTCGCGAGAGACAAAGCGACGGTGCGCGTAACGAATTTCATTTAGTCCTCCCAGGGTCCACAAAAAATGATTCTATCAAGCGGGCATTTTTGTTGGGTGTCATGCAAACTTCACTTGACAGCGGCTCACATTGATCACGCGGTCTTCGCTTGTCAAGGAAACCTGCAAGCCAACCGAAAGCCTAAGCCCGCAAACGAGCTTAAAGCACGCCAGCGATGACAGTTTCATGAAAACTCCTTCTATTTTGCGCCGCAGCAGAAAATTTATGGAAAGCACTTATATGGAAAGCACTTGGCTGGCGGGGGAACTGCGAGGCAGCTAGGATGCCGCGCGTTTTCGCCGCTTCATCTTTTAGGACCCCTCATGACCGCGTTGCGCAAGATTCTCTTTATCTCGGCCGATCAATGGCGTGCTGAATGCCTGTCGGTTCTCGGTCATCCCACGGTGAGAACGCCGCATCTCGATGCTTTGGCGGCGGATTCGGTACTCTTTAAAAGACACTTCACCGTAACGGCTCCTTGCGGCCCCGCGCGTGCCAGCCTTCATACTGGCCTCTATTTGATGAACCATCGCTCTGGCCGTAACGGGACCCCGCTCGATGCGCGCCACACCAACGTGGCGTTAGAGGCACGTAAGATCGGGCTCGATCCCACATTGCTTGGCTATACCGATACCAGTGCCGATCCCCGCGGCCGCCCGGCCAATGATCCCGCCTTGAGGACTTATGAGGGGCCACTTCCCGGTTACAAACCGACCATGATCTTCCAGGAATACATGGCGCAATGGATGGCCGATCTCCGCGCCAAGGGTTACACATTCGACGGCCGCGGGGATATCTACAAGCCCAAGCCCGGTTTCGCGAAACCGACGAATCGCGGCCATAGCTTCATTCCGACCTTCTTCACGGCTGAGGATAGCGACACCAATTTCATGGCGAACCGGGTGCTCGACTGGCTTCATGGTCGTCGACAAGAAGAATGGTTCCTGCATTGCGTCTTCCTACGACCGCATCCGCCGGTGATCACACCGGAGCCTTATAACGCGATGTACGACCCGCAGGACGTGCCTTTTCCCAAGCGCAAGCCGACGCCGCAAATGGAAGCCGCACAGCATCCACACTTGAAGGCGATGATCGACAAATTGTCGAAGCCCAATACTTATGAAGAGCACAACCCTAATAATCTCGTCACCATGCCGGATCTGGAATTACGACAGATGCGCGCCTGCTATTACGGCATGATGAATGAGGTCGACGATGCTGTGGGACGCATCGTCGCGCATCTCAAGGCGACCGGTGAATATGAACACACGCTCATTATCTTCACCTGCGATCACGGTGAGATGGGCGGTGATCATTATACCTGGGGCAAGGAAACTTATTTTGACCAGAGCTTTGCCATTCCGCTCATCATCCACGATCCGAGACAGACCGCCGACAAGACACGCGGCAGGATTGTCGATGCTTTCACGGAATCAGTCGATGTCATGCCGACCATTCTCGAATGGCTTGGGGCGGAAATTCCAGCGCAGACTGATGGCCGCTCCCTGCTGGGTTTTATCGCTGGCGAGACGCCGAAAACCTGGCGCGAGGACGTGCACATGGAAATCGACTTCCGCTCTGGCCCCTATGGCGGCATCGACGCCGAGCGTGCCTTCGGCATTGACAGTCATGATTGCCAGCTGGCGATCCTACGTGGCAAGCGTTGGAAATACGTGCATTTCGCGACATTGCCGGCACTGCTCTTCGATCTAGACAACGATCCATACGAAATGAATGATCTGTCACAAGATCCAGCGCATACCGGCATCATGCTTGAAATGGCGCAGAAGATGCTCTCCTGGCGCCTGCGGCATCAAGAGCATGTATTGACCGACCTCCACAACAGCCCAAGAGGTGTCGAGGATTGGGGTAAGACGCCCAAAGGGTCGTAAATAGTCCCCTCTCCCCAACCCTCCCCCACATTGTGGGGAGGAGCATTTAGAAAGGCGTCGGATCGATGAAACGCTTTACGACATTCTCAGTCAAACGGCTGACATTGTTGTCATGGCCATTATGCGCCAGAGATCCGGCATAGGAAATGGAGCCGGTCGAGAAGACGGCGCCGCCCTTGGGCGTTTCGAAAAACATCATGTCGCAGCGCACGCGCGGATTGGTATCGCCATTGATCGCCGAATGGGTATGGTTCATTTCCTCGTTGACCCAATGGTATGAGTCCGGAAAATCTGTGGCTGCCGCGACGATCAGCGCATGCGGCGGTGTGCCGAGACGTGTATCGGCACGGTCGATTTCCCAGCCGGCAGCACCGCCGCCCACCGTGCCAAAATCACCGATCGGTTCGTCGCCGATACCCTCGAAGATAAAAGCCGCGCGCGGATCGTGGCTGGCCTGTGTGCGGTGATAGGGTACGGCGTCGATGAAACCTTGTGCGGCAAAGGCATTGCCAACAAGCATATTGGGCGGCCGGCCGTTGCGGGCCCAAAGCCCGGACATCTCGCCCGTAAAGCTCATGACGTTCTCGCCTGCTTCCGAGAACCAGGCGCGCATACCATCTTCGGCGCGGCGGTGTTCTATGACACCAGGAAGATCACCATGATAGGCGATACGCCAATAGAAACCGTTGGCACCCATATACATAAGGCGGCCACCATCATTGGTATAGGCCTGCAGCGCGTCCAGCATCTCCTTCGAATAATATTCCGGATGCGTGCCGGTCATGATGCAGCGATAGGGTTTGAGACATTCGACACCTTCGGCATGAAGATCATCATCCGTTATGATGTCGTAAGGAAGCCCGAGCTTTTCCAACCAATCGGTGAGATGGGTGTCGGCATTGAACTGCCACAGATCGGTTTTTGGTCGCATGTTGAGAATTGGCCGCAGGCGCGAGGAATAACAGACACCGCTGCCATCGTTGTGTTCATCATAGACCGAGAGACCAAAACCCTCATGCTCCTCGAGATAGCGATCGACCTCACTCATCGTCGCGAATCTGCACGAGGATAGTTCTTCAAACCACCAGGAAGAAATCATCTGGTGGTTGGCATAAGCAAGATAGCTCGCAGTCGGAATGAGGAGTGCCAGCGGGGCCGTCGCTGTGCCGCGCGGTGGGCGTACGAAGAATGGTATGAGATCCTCGACTCTGTTGCCTTTCTGGTCCTTCTGCCAAATCTGGGCACAATAGATCCCCGATGTCAGAGTAGCCGGCACTTCAAAGGAAAAATCGGTCTGCCAACCGCAATCATATAGATCATCGTCATGGAAATGGATGGCGCCATAATGCTCGGGTTTCGACTGGAAATTGAAATCCGAGGAATCCCAGTTCCAGCCAGTCATAGCACGAGTAGGCAAGTTGATCGCTCGCCCGTGATGCCGGTTACCGGATATGTCGGTCACCTCCACGGTCGACATGCCGCGTGAGAAATCCCAAGCCGCGACCAGATTCTGGGTAAGTTCGGCATCGAGCGGCAGGTCGCGCAAGCGCTCGATCTCAGCCAGCGTCAAGATACGCGCCGAAACACGAGGGCTGTCGATCTTGCCGTTGAAATGGGCGGTGGCGACCTCATTCTCGTTCCAGGCAGCGATCAGAAAGCGCCCACCCTCGCCCATCGGATCGGCAAGCGTGAAAACCTTACTGACACTTTGCGGCACGCCATGATAGGCGCGCATCATCCTATAGCCGAGGGTCAAGCATCCCGCGCTGGCATCGAGGGTGGCGAACACCTCATACCAATGACGCGACAGCAGCTTGACACCTGTCGAGACCGGTGCATTCCTGCCGGCTCGGAATGCCAGGCACCCTTGCTCATCGATGAAAAGAGTGTAGCCCGAACCAGTCACCGCATTGTAATTGCCGATGATCGCCTGCGGTTTACCGTTACCCAGCAATGTCGGCCAGATCATTGCCTGCAGGGTGAAATGAGACAGACTAAACGACTCTCGCGCTGTCACCCAGACATAGGAGCCTGCCAGGATGTTCTGTTGGCGCGCCGAATAGGAACCATCTATCGCGCTATCGATCTTTTCCAGCTTTAGGCCAGGACCTTCCGGCGAATCGTCCCCGCAGATGAGTCGCACGAGACGCGCCTTGAACTTGCCTTCCATGGGCGCGCTGATTTTGAATTCGACCACGTCACCAGGCACAGCGCTCAAGCGATCCGTGTAGCCGAGAATGCGTTGGTTCATGGACTCGCTCTTGAGAGAGTGTGGCTAGCTTATGTGACCAGATGATTTATACGACAGGACAGGGCTTGCCTGTTACTTCCTCAAAGCGGGCGCGAAAACAGGACCAAACAGCAGAGCTATAATTAGTAAAGGTCTGCGACGTATCGATTTCGACCTTCATGCCGCGCATGATACCCATGCGACCGAGATGCCATTCTTTATGAGGCACGGTGCAAACAATGATGGTGCGACCGCGCACAAAGCCCCAGCGCAGCAACTGCAGCATCTTTTGCAGATCGGCGCTGTAAGGACCGAAGGGGGCCGCCTTGAATTGGTGCGCCAGCGTAGCACTTTCGGCACTGGCCGGATCGATCTTCAACATAACGCCATCCCTGATCCGGCGAAGCGCCTGCAGCGTCGCTCACCTATATTATTTTCTGTGCGTGTAACCATCATACAGAGCCAAGAGGCCTGCTGTCGAGGAATCGGCAGGGCCGCCTTTACCGGCCAGAAGCGCATTTGCCATTTCCTTACCAAGCTCGACGCCCCATTGATCGAAGGGGTTGATGTTCCAGATGGTTGCCGCGACAAAGACCTTATGCTCGTAGAGTGCGATGAGCGCACCGAGATGATAAGGGTCGAGCACCGACAGCAGCAGCGTGGTCGACGGGCGGTTGCCGGGGAAAGCGCGATGCGGTGCGAGAAAAGCCACATCCTCGCGCGACTTACCGCCAGCCCTCATCTCGGCACTCACCGTCTCGGCCGATTTTCCGAAAGCGAGTGCCGCCGATTGCGCCAGACCGTTGGCGAACAGCATTTGGTGCTGGTCGGGAAAAGCGGAACGATCACGGGCCACCAGGATGAAATCGCAGGGCACGGCCTCCGACCCCTGATGCAGCATCTGATGGAAGGCATGCTGCCCGTTTGTCCCAGCCTGCCCCCAGATCACCGGCGAGGTCGCCCATTCCACTGGCTGACCATCCCGCGTTACCCGCTTACCGTTGCTCTCCATCTCCAATTGCTGGAGATAGGCGGGCAGCCGCCACAGATCTTGCGCATATGGAAGGATCGCCTGCGAGGCATGGCCACAGAAATTGCGATGCCAGATCTGTAGCAGACCCATGATGACCGGCAGATTTTGCGAAAGCGGGGCCTCGACGAAGTGCCGATCGACCGCCGCAGCACCGGCCAGCAGGTCGCGGAACTTATGAGGCCCGATAGCGAGGATGATCGAGAGGCCGATCGCCGACCATAAAGAATAGCGCCCACCGACCCAGTCCCAGAAACGGAACATACGCTTGGCATCGATGCCGAAGGCGGTCACGGCGTCGATATTGGTGGAAACGGCCACGAAATGCCGGTCGATTGCCGCTTCACCTAATTTGTCGGCGAGCCATTTGCGCGCTGCCTTCGCATTGGCCATTGTCTCAGCCGTGGTGAAGGTTTTCGACGCGATGATGAAAAGTGTCTTTTCAGGATTGGCGCTGCTCAACACGAGATCAAGATGAGCACCATCCACATTGGAAACAAAATCAAGCTCCAGCTTGCCGCCAATATCCGGCCGCAGAGCATCGACAATGAGAGCGGGGCCGAGATCCGATCCGCCAATACCGATATTGACGATATGGCGAATGCGCTTACCTGTCGCACCTTTGAAAGCACCCATCCGAACTTCGTCGGCGAAATCGCATAGTAGATCGAGTTCGCGCTCCACCATCGGCAGCACGTCTTTGCCAGCGATGGCAAAGGGAAGTCCCTTGCCGTGATACGCGGCTGGTGAGCGCAATGCCATGTGGAGCGCGGGACGATTCTCGGTATTGTTAATGCACGCGCCGCTGAAGAGCCTACCGCGCGCTTCATCGATGCCAGCCTCACGGGCAAGATCAAGGAGCAGCCCGATTGTGACATCGCTGACCGCGTTTTTGGAATAATCGAGCACGATATTGTCGAAGCGCGCCGAGAAATTCGCGAAACGCGCAGGATCAGCGGCAAAGAGCGACGCGAGCGTCGTGCTTTTCAGCTTCGCGTGGTGATCGACAAGGAATTTCCAGGGAGAGAGCTCGGTCGGTTTCTTCATGTCACCACATCTGGTCGAGAACGGCCTAAAAGTCGCTTGAAGCCGATAATGTCTTCGGCTTGAGCAATAAGTGCAGCGAGCGCTATCTGCGGATCGAGATGAAGATCGCCGCTGCGCGGCTCAAACCGCTCGATATAAAGACGCAAGGTGGCACCTTCCGTACCGGTACCCGAGAGCCGCAGCACGAGTCGACTGCCATTACTAAAAACAAGCCGCACGCCTTGCTTCTCGCTCACCGAATTGTCGATCGGATCCTGATAACGGAAATCGTCAGCACGTTCGATGCCGCCGCGACCCTGAAGATTGTCAAGACGCTGGCGCAGACAATTTATGATGTCATTAGCTTTGGCGCTATCCAGTACCTCGTAATCGTGCCGCGAATAATAGTGCCGGCCGAAGCGGCGCCAATGCGCATTCATGATGGCGGGTATTGTCTCATGGGTCGCCGCTAGCAAATCGAGCCAGAAAAGCACGGCCCAGAGCCCGTCTTTCTCGCGC
>CAYOYT010000117.1:0-983 GCA_964408245.1 uncultured Dongia sp.
ATATTCGTCCGCGCCACTGAAGCACGCACGAAGGATTGTGGCAGCAAGGCGCCAAGTGGCTTCAGCAGGCGCCATGAACTGGCGCCTGCACAGATTAGAACCGTCCTGCAGCGGATATCACCCCATTCACTGGCGACATGAGTCACGCGGCCGCCTGATCTTTCAATGGCAAGGACGCCACAGCCTTCC
This sequence comes from uncultured Dongia sp., assembly GCA_964408245.1. Classification (GTDB taxonomy): domain Bacteria; phylum Pseudomonadota; class Alphaproteobacteria; order Dongiales; family Dongiaceae; genus Dongia. Next base: position 190 of record CAYOYT010000117.1, read on the forward strand.
AGGATGACGGCGCCGCCCTCCCTGGAACGCTGGGCGAAAGCTGCGGCAGCCTTGCGCGGTTCGGCGTGGCCATCACTCTTAGTATAGAGACCACCAATGACCGGGCTCGCCAGATTGGGCAGCATGTTCTTAACCTCAGTGACGCTGAGTAAGCGTGTGCCCAGGTCAAAAGGCTGCGCGGTTTTTAGCCATTTCTCGCGATATGACATGACAGCGGGTGAATTGCTGACATAAAGCGCCCCTCCATTGTTCCATTCGAGATCGCTCCCTAGCTCGGTCTCGAGCCCGCGCCACAGCGTCTTGCTGGCTTCCATCAGGGGAATCTCGTCGGGGTCGCGCATCTGCACCCGTACGAAGCCCCACGCACGTGAACTTTGCTGGCCGGCTATGCGCGATTTGTCGAGCAGCACGACTTTCATACCGGCTTGAGTCATGTAATAGGCACTGGCGCAGCCTTGGATACCGGCACCGATGATAACCACATCCGCTTCGGCTGGCAGCGCATTGGGTGATGACAAGAAAAATCCCCTTCTCACGGAAGCATGGCGGGAATGTCCAGCCTGGCTTCTGGACTGTCAATGATGGCCAGCAAGAAAGGTGTTATACCGCCCGGACATGTTGGCATGCGGTGCATGGATTGACGGTCAATGCCGTCGTCTGAGAGAGTGCGGCGCCTTGTTCAGGACAAAATGGGGGCGTTTGGGGATTTATGGGACGCTGGATCGGTGTTGGTGGGTTGTTGCTGGCGGCCCTTTTCTGGGGCGGGATGATCCCGCTCAATAAATATCAGCTCG
>CAYOYT010000117.1:993-6970 GCA_964408245.1 uncultured Dongia sp.
AGAGAAAACACAGCCATCTTAAATGAGAGCTTGAAGGTCTTGGCCGAGAAGCACATCAACGCCTACAAATACGCTTTAAAGCAAGCAGGACTACCTCATGTCTCTTTTAACCTGGTCCAAAACGATGGGACCCTTATTTCCTGGTTGCCGTACGATCGATGGGCGCGGCACCCTTACTCTGGCTCCTCATGAAATGGACCGAGCGAAATCGGCCTGCGCCAGCTTATGTCCCTGCTTGGAAGCAGTGGGCCTTTGGTGTGGTAGGAAATGGCGGCTTTGCCATTCTCTATACGGTTGGTGTTCAATTTAGTGATCCTATCCTCGCCGCCATTGTGACGGCAACTGGGCCGGCGGTAGCGGCGGTAACCCATCGCGTATTTTTTCGATTGTCGTTTAATCCGTTGATGGTGCCGGGCCTGATTGCCAGCGCTATCGGCTGCGCCCTGGCATCGATCAGTCCAGGTAGCGGAACCGGCAGCATCACCTTCGGTGGCGGCGAGGTCCTGATATTCCTCTCTCTCATCTGCTGGGCATGGTACTCAACCGTTGCACAGCGCTGGTGCCCGCACTGGTCGCAAGTCCGTATCACCTTCGTCACGATGAAGACGTCGGGTGTGGCGGTAATTTCTCTCTATCTGATCCTTTGTGCTACCGGTGTTACCGCGTTTCCGCCACCCCAGCCGCAGCGATTTATCGAGGTCTACAGCCTGCTCTGGTATATCGTTACGGTGATGGTGATCGGTGTCGTGCTGTGGAATGCTGGCGTGCGTGCGGTCGGTGTCGTGACGGCGTTGCTTTATAACAATCTGACACCGGTCGTCGCAATCCTCATCCTGGTTGTCCTGCAGGACGCACGGCCGACGCTTCTTCAGCTCACTGGCGGTGCGCTCGTGCTGGTCGGCATCGTCTATTCAGAATGGCGAATCCTGCGGGCCGGACAGTCCGCAGAGTAGTCGTTTTTATTAAAGCTTGCCACCAGCCTTGCGCTTGGCCATCAGGCAGATGAGGTCGCAGGCAATATGCGCAGCGGCGAGCGCCGTGATCTGGCTCTGATCATAGACTGGAGCTACTTCGACCACGTCCATGCCCACCAAATTGAGCTCCGTGAAGCCACGAACAATGGCGAGACCCTGTGCAGCCGACAGTCCGCCCGAAACTGGTGTTCCGGTTCCGGGTGCAAAGGCGGGATCGAGGCAGTCGATGTCGAACGTGAAGTAAGCCGGTCGATCGCCGACGATAAGGTTCACTTCCTTGATCACGGCATCGGTCCCATGGCGATGCACCCAAGGCGCATCCAGAATATTGATGCCCATGAAATCGTCGTTCCAAGTCCGGATGCCGATCTGCACCGAATGCTTCGGATCGATCAAGCCGTCCTTCACTGCCTTATAAAACATCGACCCGTGATTGAGCGATTTTGGTTCGTCATCAGCCCAGGTATCGCAATGAGCGTCGAAATGGATGAGCGACAACGGTTTGCCGTACTTCTCGACATGTGCCTCGAGCAGCGGATAGGTGATATAGTGATCGCCGCCGAAGGTCAGCATGCGGGCACCCGATTTCAGGAGATGACGCGCATGCTCGACAATCGCATTGTGGATTGTCATTGGATTGTGAACGTCGAGATAGCAGTCGCCGTAATCAATCACCGCTAACTTCTCGAACGGGTCAAAACCCCACGGGTAGGGTTTTAGGCTAGCGACTTCCGCGGAGGCAAGACGAATGCCTTGCGGCCCAAGCCGCGCGCCGGGCCGATGGGTGACGGCGAGATCCAGCGGCACGCCGCTGATGACCAAATCGGCGCCCTGCAGGTTTTTGCTGTAATTGCGCCGCATGAAAGACATGACGCCGGCAAAAGTCGGCTCAAGCGCAAGTCCATAGGGGCTTTTACGGGAAATGGCGCCGTCGATCTTAATCGCGGCATCGTGAGCGGCATTTTCGTCATGCATTGGAAAAACTCTTCCTGGGTTTTATCGGCGGTTCCTTCGTAATCTTTGCCACCCGGAAATCTACTTTAACCGGATAAGACGCCACGGAACACTACTTTACCACAACACGCACCATTGACGGGTAGTATCGGAAAGTCTACCGGGGTGCTTAAGAATAGTAAGGCTGAGCCGAATGCAACGAAAGACCTATTTGCCGGGTGTCCTTGTTCATTACGAACCGGCGCCGGAAATTGCATTAGCGCCGGTTGTCTTCGATTCGCCGCATAGCGGTTACGATTATCCGGACGATTTCGATCACGTTGTTCCACGCGATATGCTTCGCCGGGCGGAGGATGCGTTTGTCGACGATCTTTACGCCGATGTGCCATTGGCTGGCGCCGCCTTTCTCAAGGCCCTTTTCCCGCGCGCCTATATTGACCCCAACCGACATGAGGACGAAATTGACATAGATATGTTGTCAGAACCCTGGCCACGTCCTATCCGACCCAGTGAGAAGGCGGAAATGGGACTGGGCCTTGTTCGTCGTCTCATCAAAGGTCGTGTTCATATCTATGATCGTCCCCTGACGGTGAATGAAATAATGACGCGTATCGAAAGCTACCATCGCCCCTATCATGAAGAACTTGCGGCGATGCTCGCGGAGCGGCTCGCCACTTTCGGTGCCGTCTGGCACGTCAACTGCCATTCCATGCGCACGATGGGGCGCCAGCAGGGAAAGACTATCCCGCGAGATGACTTCGTATTGGGCGATCGAGAAGGCGAAAGCTGCGATCCGGGCTTTACCGAGTATGTTGCCGAGCGGCTGCATGACATGGGATATTCAGTGCAGATCAATCATCCGTTCAAGGGAGCTGAGCTCGTGGCGCGTTTTGGCCGCCCGCTTGCCGGTTGCCATTCGCTGCAGATTGAGGTTAATCGCGGCCTTTATATGGATGAAGATCGTATTGAAAAGCATGATGGCTTTGCGTCACTCAAGGACAGCATTAATCGTCTGATTGACGATATCTGTGTCTTTGCTCGTCAGCAGCTTATCAGTAAATAAGATGTTATGGTCGGCGAAGGCCAGCCATAACCGTGAGGAGTTGTGGTCAGGCCTGAAACTGTTCCTGCAAAATCCGCTCCTCCAAGTGATGCTCTGGATCGAAGAGCAGGGTGAGCGCGGTATTCGGATCCTGGCAGACAGTCACTTCCTTCACCCCACGGATCTCAGTGAAATCAGCAGTGGCACTGACCGGCCGGCGATCCGCCTCGCGGATGATGAAGCGCAGCACGGCTCGCTGTGGCAGGATGGCGCCGCGCCAGCGTCGAGGGCGGAAGGCACTGATCGGCGTCAGCGCCAATACGCCTGAGGCGAGCGGCAGAATAGGACCATGGGCGGAAAGATTGTAGGCCGTACTCCCGGCCGGTGTTGCCACCAGCACGCCGTCGCAAACCAGCTCGTTCATGCGCTCTCGACCATCGACCTCGATGCTGATCTTGGCGGCTTGCGCCGTTTCGCGCAGCAGAGAAACTTCATTGATGGCCACCAGCCGATGTTCCTGGCCGTCAGAACTTCTAGCGGTTAGCTGCAGCGGATGCAGGATCACTTGTTCGGCGCGCCGAATACGTTCGACAAGGCCGGATGCATCATACCGGTTCATCATGAAGCCCACTGTCCCGCAATTCATGCCGAAAATGCGTACCTTACGGTTCATCGCATCGTGCAACGCCCGCAGCATCGTCCCGTCGCCGCCAAGGACCACAATGACATCCGCATGTGCGATATCACCGGCACCATAGAGGCCGGACAGCTCGACGAGGGCCGCTCTCGCGTCGGGCGATTCGGCGGCGAAAAAAGCGATGCTGGGCGCGCTGTTGATAGTGTTCAAAGGGTTCTCGTTTCAAGTGTGAGCGACAATAGTATAGCGGGGCGAGGAGCGCTTGCCAAAACCCTGAACGCATTGCAGTCTATGTCCTGAGAATTGAAGGGATTTGGAGGTATTTATGCGTCGCGGGAGTTGGAGTGTCGTACTCGGGCTGGGCCTGTTGGTCGGTATTTTCGGGCAAGCGAAAGTCGCTTTGGCACAGGAAAGTGTCACGATGACTATTACTGGTGAGGACGATATCGGTGACCGTCACGATGGTTATTATTATCCGACACCGCAAACCGTCGAGCATTATTCGAGCCGGGTGGTTACGCTGGAAGACAGTGACAAGATCCGTCGTCTCGGTTTCGTGATCGGCATGGCACGCCAGCTCGTTTCGAGTGAGTATGCGCCAGATTATGCCATTTTCGCCAAGGGTGATACGGGGCAAAAGCTGATCATCACTGGCCTGCGTGATGGCTCGCTTGATACGATCTATCGCGCTCGCGCTCTGTTCGCGAGCCTGACCCTTATTGCCCGTTCGACGCCGTTTTTTCAGAAGAATACGCAGCCGGAAGAGGCGACGTTTTTCGATCTCCTGAAGCTGTTAGGGTTCACTCAGGTAACCATTTCGGATGGCAAGAAATTCTGCCATCAGGTCATCATCGACTCATAATTTTTAGCCATATGGTAAGTTAACCACCTGTGACACTCATATGACGCCCCACCGCCGGTCCTTGGTTCTCGCGATCGATGATGAAATCATGTCCCTTGGGCTTGCGGTGGATAGCTTCGTGGATCGCGGTCATCAACACATCATCTGACTCACTCGCGCGCAAGGGCGCGCGCAGATCGGCGGCGTCGTCCTGGCCTAGGCACATATAGAGCGTACCCGTGCAGGTCAGGCGCACACGATTACAGGCCTCGCAGAAATTGTGCGTAAGAGGCGTGATGAAGCCAACCCGCTGGCCGGTCTCTTCTAGCGTCACATAACGCGCTGGGCCGCCGCTGTCATGACCACTGTCCTTCAGGGTCCAGTGCTTTGCTAGATGGCTGCGCAGGAGCGAGATAGGGTAGAATTGGTCGAGGCGGTTTTCGCTGCCGATATCACCCATCGGCATCACTTCGATGAAAGTGATATCGTGGCCGTTCTTGCCGCACCACTCCACCAAGCGATAGAACTCGTCGTCGTTGACGCCTTTTAACGCGACGGTATTGAGCTTCACCCGCATACCGGCGTCTTTGGCCGCAGCGATACCATCCAGCACCGGCTCAAGCTTGCCCCAGCGGGTGATGCGCGTGAACTTCTCAGGGTTGAGGGAATCGACGGACACGTTGATCCGTTTCACCCCGCAATCTGCCAGTTCTCGAGCGTACTTTCCAAGCTGGCTACCATTGGTGGTGAGTGTCAGCTCCTGGAGCGCTCCAGAATCGAGATGCCGAGAGAGATTGCGGATGAGCTGCATGATGCCCTTCCGAACCAACGGCTCGCCGCCGGTAAGACGCAGCTTCTTGACACCCAAGCCGACGAAGGCGCTGCACAATCGGTCTAGCTCTTCCAGGCTCAAAATTTCGGCCTTGGGTAGGAACGTCATGTCCTCCGCCATGCAATAGACGCAGCGGAAATCGCACCGGTCGGTTACCGATACGCGCAGATAGCTGATGCGCCGGCCAAAGGGGTCGACCATGGGCTGTGAACTTGCTGGCAAAAGAACGTTCATAATGATGGAATATAAGTCGCCGTTAACAAGATTTCCTCCCCAAAACCGACAAGCGTTTAGGCTATTTGCCGCGCCATGCACCGAACGCTTGGCCGTGGCATCGAGAAGGGGGGCGGAAAGTCCTCAAATGCCTTGTTTCTCTTAGAAAAACTCTAAATAATCGCCTTTCGCGCCGCACAAACGAACAGAAAAACCGCTCTAGCAATCACTTAAGTACAAGCCTCGGACCCAGAAGATGCAGACCGCCAACGACATTCGCCGTGTTTTTCTCGACTATTTTCGGTCGCAAGGGCATGAAATTGTGCCCTCGTCACCGCTTGTCCCCCGCAATGACCCAACTTTGATGTTCGTGAATTCGGGCATGGTTCAGTTCAAGAACGTCTTTACCGGGGCCGAAAAACGCGATTATGTCCGAGCTTCGACCGCTCAGAAATGCGTCCGGGCCGGCGGCAAGCATAATGAC
>CAYOYT010000118.1:0-6923 GCA_964408245.1 uncultured Dongia sp.
TTTGAGCCGTGACCAGAGCCCCTGCTGCCAACCCAAATTCCTATCGAACCGGACCCGATGAACACGGGCGGTTTGGCATTTTTGGCGGACGCTTTGTCGCTGAGACCCTGATGCCATTGATCCTGCAGGTCGAAAAGGCCTATGCCGCCGCCAGGCACGATCCGATATTCGCCACGGAGATGGAATATTACCGCAAGCACTATATCGGCCGGCCAAGCCCGCTTTATTTTGCCGAGCGCCTGACGGCCGAGCTTGGCGGTGCCAAAGTGTACCTCAAGCGCGAGGAGCTCAATCACACCGGTTCGCACAAGGTGAATAATTGCTTAGGGCAGGCCTTACTGGCCAAGCGGATGAAGAAGACTCGTATCATCGCCGAGACGGGCGCGGGCCAACACGGTGTCGCAACGGCAACCTTGTGCGCGCTCTTCAATCTGCCTTGCACCGTCTACATGGGGGCAACCGATATCGCCCGCCAGCAGCCCAATGTCTTTCGTATGAAACTATTGGGTGCCGAGGTCATCCCCGTTCATAGCGGCACCGCGACCTTGAAAGATGCGATGAATGAGGCGTTGCGCGACTGGGTTTCCAATGTCGAGAACACTTTCTACATCATCGGTACCGTCGCCGGTCCACATCCTTACCCCGCCATGGTTCGCGATTTCCAATGCGTGATCGGCGAGGAAACCAAGCAGCAGATGCTGGAAGCGGAAGGCCGCTTGCCCGACAGCCTCGTCGCCTGCATTGGCGGCGGATCGAATGCGATGGGCCTGTTTCATCCTTTTCTCGATGACCGTGATGTCGAACTGTATGGCATCGAAGCTGGAGGCGACGGTGTCGAAACCGGTCGCCACGCGGCGTCGCTCACTGGCGGTCGTCCTGGCGTGCTGCACGGCAATCGAACTTTCCTGCTGCAGAATGTCGACGGCCAGATTATCGACGCGCATTCGATCTCTGCAGGTCTTGATTATCCCGGGATCGGGCCGGAGCATTCCTGGCTTCATGACATCGGACGCGTGAAATATGTCTCTGCCACGGATGCAGAAGCATTATTGGCCTTTCAGGATCTGTCACGACTTGAAGGCATCATTCCGGCGCTCGAATCTGCTCATGCTCTGGCTTATATAAAGCAGTTGGCGCCGGCCAAACCCAGGGACCATCTGATCGTCGTCAATCTTTCCGGCCGCGGCGACAAAGATATCTTCACCGTCGCAGAAAAACTGGGCACCAAAATATGAGCACGCGTATCGAGCGCCGCTTCGCCGAATTAAAGGCGGCCAAACGCGGCGGATTGGTGGTTTTCGTCACCGCGGGCGATCCTAATTACGAGGTCTCGCGCGAAATCGTGCTGAGCCTGCCCAGTGCCGGCGCCGATGTGATCGAGCTTGGCATGCCGTTCACCGACCCGATGGCGGACGGCCCGGCCATTCAGGCCTCATCGCTGCGGGCACTGAAGAATGGCCAGGATGTCAAGAAGACGCTGCAGCTGGTCGGTGAGTTCCGCGCCAAGGACAACGCGACGCCGATCGTGCTGATGGGGTATTACAATCCAATCTACTCTTACGGCGTCGAAGCATTCCTAAAGGATGCGCATACCAACGGTGTCGACGGTCTTATCGTGGTCGATCTGCCACCGGAGGAAGATACGGAGTTGTGCTTGCCTGCAATGAAGTCCGGTATCAACTTCATCCGGCTCGCAACGCCCACCACCGATGACACTCGCCTGCCGACGGTACTGAAGAATACCTCAGGCTTCGTCTATTATGTTTCGATCATGGGCATAACAGGCACACACGCTGCATCGGACAGTGACATCACTTTGGCGGTGACGCGCCTAAAGCGCCATACCGAATTGCCGATCGCCGTCGGTTTTGGCATCTCAACGCCGGAACGGGCCGCCGCGGTCGCCAAAGTCGCCGATGCAGTAGTGGTCGGTTCTGCTATCGTCAACAAGATCGCTGCCGAATTGGACTCGGACGGCAAGCCCGGCACGCGCGCGGCGCAGGCCGCGATCGATCTTGTGAAAAGCCTCGCCGACGGCGTGCGCATGGCGCGTGCCTGAACGGAGAAATGAAGGATGAGCTGGCTCACTAATTTCGTTCGGCCGAAGATCCGCAAGCTGGTGCAGAAGACGGACGTTCCGGAAAATCTCTGGGATAAATGCCCTGCATGCGGCCAGATGATCTTCCATCGAGAACTCGACGCAAATCTGCGCGTGTGTCCGCATTGCGGCCATCACATGCGCATCGACGTAAAGCGCCGCCTGGAATTATTGTTCGACGAGGGCAAGTATGAACGTATCGACCTACCTAAGGTCGCTGTCGATCCGCTGAAGTTCAAGGACCGCAAGCGCTATGTCGACCGCTTAAAAGAAGCGCAAGCTAAATCCGAGGAGCAGGACGCAATCGTTGTCGCGCATGGCACGATGATCGGAACCGAGGCCGTGGTCGCGGCTTTCAATTTTAATTTCATGGGCGGCTCCATGGGCATGGCTGTGGGCGAAGGCCTTGTGGCCGCCGCCGACCTTGCCGTATCGCGCAAGGCAGCGCTTATCGCCGTTCCCGCCTCAGGCGGTGCGCGCATGCAGGAAGGCATTCTTTCTTTGATGCAGATGCCGCGCACGACAATCGCCGTCGATCAAGTGAAGGAAGCTGGTCTTCCCTTCATTGTGCTGCTAACCGACCCAACCACGGGGGGCGTTTCGGCTTCCTTCGCGATGCTAGGCGATATTCAGATCGCCGAGCCCGGTGCGCAGATCGGCTTTGCCGGCGCACGCGTGATCGAGGAAACGATCCGCGAGAAGCTGCCAGAAGGTTTCCAGCGCGCCGAGTATCTGTTGGAGCACGGCATCATCGACCTAGTCGTGGCGCGCAAGGACTTACGCGATCAGATTGGCCGCGTGATTGCTCTCCTCACCAAGCAATCGGCCAGCGCGTGAGTACAAGCGACATCGTTCTCGACCGCCTCAACAAGCTCCACCCTAAGATCATTGATTTGGAGCTCAGCCGCGTCGAGCGGTTGTTGGCGTCTGTCGGCCACCCGGAACGCAAGCTGCCACCGGTCGTTCATGTGGCTGGCACCAATGGCAAGGGATCGGTCATTGCTTACTTACGCGCGATCCTCGAAGCGGCTGGCTATCGCGTTCATGTCTATACCTCACCCCATCTAGTGCGCTTTCACGAGCGCATCCGCCTTAACGGCAAGCTCATCGACGAGCACCATCTGATCGAGTTGCTGGAGGAATGCGAAATAGCCAATGGTGGCACGCCGATCACCTTCTTCGAAATCACGACCGTCGCCGCCTTCCTTGCCTTCTCGCGCGAGCCGGCGGATATCGTGCTACTCGAAACCGGCCTCGGCGGTGCTTTCGACGCCACCAATATGATCGATCAACCGTTAGCCTCGGTGTTGATGCCGATCTCTTTCGATCACATGCAATTTCTAGGCGACAACCTCACCAAGATCGCTGAAGCCAAAGCTGGCATCATCAAAAGCGCCCGGCCTGTCGTGATTTCACCGCAGCCAGCCGAAGCCATGGTCGTTTTTGAGGCGAAAGCGGTCGAACTTGCTGCCCCGCTTTATCGCTTTGGGCAAGAATGGCAATGCGACGGCGAGCTCAAGACCAGTTTGCGCTTCTTCGATGAACGCGGTCCGCGCTTTTATCCAGTCCCTGGATTAGCCGGCCGTCATCAGTTCCGCAATGCCGGTTGCGCGATTGCCACGACCAAAATGCTCGACGGTCTTAACATTAGCGATGCTCATATCGCACAAGGCCTGCGCAACGTCTCATGGCCAGCGCGCATGCAACGCTTGGCCTATGGCCCGTTGATCGATCGTCTGCCTAACCCGAAATGGGAGCTATGGCTCGATGGCGGGCATAACGAAGAAGCGGGTGAAGTCATCGCAGCGATGCTTGCTGATTGGCATGTCAGAGATGGCAAACCGGCACATCTTATCTTCGGCATGCTCAACACGAAAAATCCGGTCGCGTTCCTGCATCAACTTGCGCCGCATGTCGAAGACATGGCGGCAGTGGCAATTCCCGGCGATCACGCGAGTCTCCTAGTCGAAGAATGCGTTGCTGCCGGCGCCAAAGTCGGATTGCTCAGCCAGGGCTATCATTCGGTCGAAGCCGCCTTACGCGCGATTGTCGATTCACACGGTTCCGACGATTCTCGCCGCGTGCTCATCTGCGGTTCACTCTATCTGGCGGGAACCATCCTCGCCGATAACGGCTAAAGAAAACCCCGCCGGGCGCATCACCACGGCGAGGTCTCTTGTTGAAGACTAAGATTCGAGATTAGATGACCGAATTCACCCAATCGAGAAGCTTGCGCTTTGGCTCGGCGCCGACTTTAGTCGCGGCAACTTGACCATCCTTGAATAACATCAGGGTTGGTACGCCACGGATGCCGTACTTCTTGGGCGTCTGTGCGTTGCGGTCGATATCGACCTTCACGACTTTTAGCTTGCCGTTCAATTCCTGAGCGATCTCCTCCAACGCCGGTGCAATCGATTTGCACGGGCCGCACCATTCCGCCCAGAAGTCGACCAGCACTGGCTGCGTGGACTTCAAGACGTCGGCGTCGAAGCTCGCGTCGCTAACGTGGGTCGTGCTCATCCCTATTTCCCTTTCAAAGGAGGCCGCACCTGCGGGTACTCCATTTTACACATGAACGTCGCCTATTTACGGGGGCGTCGTATGTGATTGAATCTATGAAGCCGCTTCGACAGCGTCAAGGTGACCGATGCGCTCCACGTATATGACTGCTTTTCATGCATAACTCCGCAGCAACTGATCGGGGATTTCCATGAGACGCGGCTCGGCGCTCCAAAGCAAGTAGCAATACATTGTATGGCTTGGATAAATCCGAGAAACCGCAGCTCGATAAAGAGCAAGTTGGCGCAGATACTGGGGCGAGACATGTTCCGGCTGCATGGCTGGCGGCCGATTGCTTTTAAAATCGACGATGTGGCACGAATCGGCAGTTACGATTAAGCGGTCGATCTGACCGCTCAACACCTGACTTTTGCCATCCTTACCCAGAATTTCAGCAACGATCGGCACCTCGGCGCGAGAACCGGGCGCGAAGAGATGGGCGAATCGCGAATTCTCGAGGACCGCCATAATCTCCTCGACCAAGGCGTCCAGCATGGCCGCATCTGCATTAAGGCGACCTACCCTGTTTACATTGTCGAGCCACCGCCGTGCCGCCTCCCGCCTTTCGGCTGGCATTATATCCGGCAGGAGCTGAAAGAGCTTGTGAATGACAAGGCCGCGTTGGAAACGAAAACCCTGATCGCGGCCTAAGGGTGAGATCAGCGTGCTTTCATCCGGTGCAACATTCATATCGCTGCTCGGCCGCGACGGGATAAGCGGCCGTGGCGGATCTGGTTCCGCCTCCGCTGACAGCAAGGCCCAATCCTGAAGCGGAACATCGAAATCGACAGCAAGGCTGCTCTTGGTCGTCCCTTGTTCTGCTGCGTCATGCTGATCGGTGGTAAAGCGCAGCCAATCGCCTTCCCAACCATCGTCGCTGTGCCAATCGCGCGCCGCCTGCCGTTGAACCGCGCATCCGTCCCGAAGCATCTCAGTCAACGCGTCCGATATGTGATCGTGCCAACTTGTCTGCACCTGATTGCTCTTGCCGCGCCAGCCGCAGATATAAAGTCGGTCCTCGGCGCGCGTCAGCGCTACATAGAGCAGTCGGTTCTCCTCTTCTTCATCGCGACGCGCGACATCGGCGCGAGCCGATGCAGTTACGTCCACATCCATGTCCTTCCGCGCGACCCAAACCGGAATATCGGTTTCCGAGGCGAGCCAGAAGAGACCAGGCCGATTGGGATGTTGCCGCCGTTGCTCAGCCAGAAATACGATCGGCGCTTGAAGACCTTTCGATCCATGCACCGTCATGATGCGGACCTGCCCACCGCCGTCATCACTGAGCTCACGCTTGACCTCGGCTTCCGACACCTCCAGCCAGTGACGAAAGCCCTGCAAGGACGGCGCATGATTAGCTTCGAAGGCGAGCGCTAGATTAAGCAGCTCATCGAGCGCCTCGCCGACCTGCAGACCAAGCCGCGCATGAAGCTTGCGGCGCAAGCCACCGGCTGAAAGAACATCGACGATAAGTTGGTAAGGGGTGTGGCGCTGCGCATTCTCCAGATAATGCTGCAACAGATTTGCCGCAGCCGCGAACCCTGTTCGCTCGAGAGTACGCTTGCGAAGCTCCTCCCAAAGGCTGCGGCCAGCGCGCGCCACACAGAGATCGAAGAGAGCCACCTCATCAAGACCGATCAGCGGACTCTTTAGCAAAGCAGCAAGATTGAGATCGTCTTCAGGCAGAAGCAGGAAGTCGAGAAAAGCGAGGACATCTTGCACGGCTAGCTCTGAGAGCAACTTTAATCGGTCGATACCGGAGACCTCGACGGAGCGACTCTTGAGTGCCTTCACCAACGCATTGCGCGACCGCACCAGCACCAAGAAATCACTCGCCCGCACAGGGCGGCCGCGGGCCGGCAGATTCTCACCTGCCTTGATCATCTCGGCGATGTGGCTTGCGATTTGCTCGGCAAGACGGGTAATCGGATCGGCTGGTGCGGGATCGATGGCGGGCGGTGTCCAGGGTAGCGGTATCGGCGCCAGCAGCGGCACCGATAGCGGCCAGACTTCGACCACACCCGCTGCACCAGAGCGAGCAGCCAGATGTTCGATCTGGTCCGTCAACCCAGCCGCAACCCCTTGCCGCGCCGGTCCCTTAAAAACTTGATCGACCAGCGACAGGATCGCTGGGCTGGATCGAAAAGAGACGTTCAGATCGACATTCTCGAAAGGCGTTCGAGTATCGCCACGACCTAAGGATTGATCGAGCTGTTGGGAAAAGTGATCACGTGCTCCAAGGAAAGCGCGCGGCTCAGCCCCCTGA
>CAYOYT010000119.1:0-705 GCA_964408245.1 uncultured Dongia sp.
CTTTACGATTGGACCTATGCCGCGGTCACCTTTGTCACCATCCTGGTCTATGTCTGGTATTCGCTCAGCATCACCGAATGGCGCATTCAGTTTCGCCGCGACATGAATGAGAGCGACCAGGAAGCTAATACCAAGGCCGTGGATTCGCTGCTTAATTACGAGACCGTCAAATATTTCGGCAATGAAGAGCATGAAGCAAAGCGCTACGACGTAGCCCTTCAGGCCTATGAAAAGGCAGCCGTTAAAAGCCGCACCTCGCTGGCCATCCTCAATGTCGGACAGGCCTTCATCATTGCTGCTGGCCTCGTCCTGATGATGGCCATGGCTGCGCACGGCACCGCGGCAGGACAGATGACGGTGGGCGATTTCGTGCTGGTCAATGCCTATCTCATCCAGCTTTATCTACCCTTGAATTTCCTGGGCTTCGTCTATCGCGAAATCCGGCAATCGCTGATCGATATGGAATCGATGTTTGCCCTGCTTCGGGTCGATGTCGAAATCGCCGACAAACCGGGCGCCGGTGCCCTCGCCGTGACATCGGCCGAAATCCGCTTCGAGAACGTGGAATTCGGCTATGATTCGCGCCGGCCGATTCTGAAAGGCGTTAGCTTCACCGTACCGGCGGGCCATAAACTCGCCATCGTCGGACCGTCTGGTGCCGGCAAAACTACTTTAGCTATATTTATAGCGAAGAAATTTTCTATT
>CAYOYT010000119.1:715-6886 GCA_964408245.1 uncultured Dongia sp.
TCTGGTGCCGGCAAATCGACCCTGTCTCGTCTCCTCTTCCGCTTCTACGACGTGGATTCGGGCCGTATCCTGATCGACGGGCAGGATATTCGCGACGTGACGCAGAAATCCTTACGTGCCGCGATTGGCATCGTGCCGCAGGATACGGTCCTCTTCAACGACACGATAGCCTACAACATCGCCTTTGGTCGGCCGAAGGCGACGCCAGCCGAAGTCGAACAGGCGGCAGAACTGGCCCATATCCACGGTTTCGTCATGGGCCTACCTGACAAATACGAAACTGCGGTCGGCGAACGCGGCCTCAAACTTTCCGGCGGCGAGAAGCAGCGTGTCGCCATCGCGCGCACGATCCTGAAGGATCCGCCCATCCTGCTATTCGACGAGGCGACCTCAGCACTCGATTCCCATACCGAGCGAGAAATCCAGCAAAACCTCGCCGAAGTTTCGCGCGATCATACAACGCTGGTCATCGCTCACCGATTGTCGACCGTGATCGATGCCGACGAGATCATCGTGCTGGATGACGGGCGCATCGCCGAGCGCGGCCGTCATGAGCAATTGCTGGCCGCTGACGGTCAGTATGCTGCCATGTGGCGGCGTCAGCAGGAGGCCGCGCGCAGAGAGTTGATGAGTGGGAGTTGATGAGTGGGAGTTGATGGGTGGAAATCCGAACAGTAAACTGCCGATATGAGTGCTGCTCCCGAATCTGATATCCGCGCACATGCCGCCCAGATCATTGACGGTGATCGTCGTGCTCTAGCCCAGGCCATCACGCTGATTGAATCGACGCGACCAGATCATCGTCGCCAAGCCGAAGCGCTGATCGAGGAAGTATTGCCGAAAAGCGGCAGAAGTTTGCGCATCGGCATTTCAGGCCCCCCTGGTGTCGGTAAATCGACCTTTATCGAGGTCTTCGGGCAGCATGTGATCGACCAAGGCAAGCGCCTTGCCGTGCTTGCCGTAGATCCTACCTCACGCCTTTCGGGCGGGTCGATCCTCGGCGACAAAACCCGCATGGAAGTCTTGTCGCGATCTGATGCCGCCTTTATCCGCCCGTCACCCGCCGGCCTTACCCTCGGCGGCGTTGCCAGGCGCACCCGCGAGGCGCTGTTGGTGTGCGAGGCGGCTGGCTTCGATCTTATCCTCGTCGAGACGGTAGGTGTTGGTCAGTCGGAAACAGCCGTGGCTGAAATGGTCGATCTTTTCCTGCTATTGCTTCTGCCGGGCGCCGGCGATGATTTGCAGGGGATCAAGCGCGGTATCATGGAACTGGCCGATATTATGGTCATCAACAAAGATGACGGCGATCTCAGCGCGGCCGCCGCGCGCTCTGCCGCCGATGTCGCCAATGCCTTAGGGTTGATGCAGCCGCGCCATCAAGGGTGGCGTCCCGAGGTCCTGCGCTGCTCGGCGCTTCGGAATACCGGGGTCGACGCGGTTTGGGAGCGAGCGCAGGCCTTTGCTGCGACCCTCCAGCAAGCTGGTGCCTTCGACGCGCAACGCCGCGCCCAAGCCAAAGCCTGGTTATGGCATGAACTTTCCGACAGTCTGATCGAGGCACTGAAAGCTGATCCCTCTGTCGCAGCGCAGCTAGAGATGCTGGAGGCCAAGGTAAGCGCCGGCAAGATCGCCACCACCACGGCCGCCCGGCAACTCCTGACAGGCTTCCTCAGCTCTCGTTAGTCGAGGTGCCGGTGGTCGATATCATCGCCCCAAAACGAAACGCCTAAGGTACCGATAAAAATGGCAAATCCGCTCGGCCCAACCGGATTTGACCTAGCTGGATATTGGCGTCTCCACATTGGAATCGCCTTGACGTTCTAGGGTTTGCCACGTAAAAACCGCCCCGAGCTGGCCGGAAGCCCATGTTTCCGGCCCCTTTCTTTTAGATAAGTATTTGTATTAGAAGGATTCTCGCCATGTCACGGCGGTGCGATATTACAGGCAAGGGCGTGCAGACCGGTCACAGTGTGAGCCATGCCAATAACAAGACCAAGCGCCGTTTCCTGCCTAATCTGCAGGAAACAAAGCTGCTCTCGGACACGCTGGGCCTTCAGATTCGCCTGAAGCTGACCACCCATGCGCTGCGATCGATCGAGCATAATGGCGGCCTCGATACCTATCTCGCCAAGACGGCGGACAAGAAGCTGCCGGCCGAAGCCAAGCGCCTGAAGCGCCGTATCGAAAAGGCCGCCGCCAAGGCCGCTGCCTAAAGCTTTCTTCCGCCGAGGCGATTTGAAAAAGGCCCGCATCTCTGTGCGGGCCTTTTGCTTTACCTGGTCACGATGCGCGCGCCTTAGACCCGCGTTTAGCTTGCGCCTCCCCCGCGCTTGGTGCGGGTTGTGGCGTGTCTGGGCCGTGGCTAGATTTCTGAGCTAGCCCGTACCACAGCGCGAGTTTCAGACATGAGCAAGCCCGGCCCTTATCGCCTGCAGCAGACCCTCTCGGCCGATGCGCCGGTCGTGGGTGTGCCGATGTGTGTCAAGTTCATCGACGGGCAGAATTACCACACGGTCGGCGAGAAATACCTGACGGCCCTGATCGAGGGATCGGGCGTCTATCCGCTTTCCTATCCAGCGCTGGGAACAGCTTTGCCCGTCGATGCCTTGCTCGATCATGTCGACGGTCTGCTTTTCACCGGCAGTCCCAGCAATGTCGCGGTTGAGCATTACAACGGCGATCCCGACCGGGATGACAGTCCACAGGATCCAGGCCGCGATGCGGTGACATTACCGCTGCTGCGCGCTGCCCTCGCGCGCGACATTCCCATCTTGTGCATCTGCCGTGGCTTCCAGGAACTTAACGTGGCGCTCGGCGGGACATTGCATACCAAGATTCACGCATTACCCAAGATGCTGGATCATCGCGGTGCCGATGGCCCCTATGACGAGATCTACAAACCGGCCCACCTTCTTGATCTTGAGAAGGGCAGCATCTTTGCCAGCATCTTCGGGTCGGATGAGATCACCGTGAATTCCGTTCACTGGCAAGGGATCAACAAACCTGGCCAGGGCCTTATCGTCGAAGGCTACGCGCCGGACGGTGTCATTGAAGCGGTGCGCGTGACGGGCAAGCGTTTCGCCCTCGGCGTGCAATGGCATCCCGAATATCGCTGCACAGAAAATCCGGATTCGATGAAATTGTTCCAAGCCTTTGGCGATGCCGTACGCGCTTATCGCGCAGAACGGCGCAGCAATGCGAAGAACAATAAGGCGGAAAGCGGTGATAAGCTGAAAACCGGCGCCGCTGCATAACGGACAATCCTACCGCAGGCCTACCGCAGGAATTTTTTGCGGTCATCGTTCCCGCGCGTCCGATCTAAAACTTGATCATATTCGCGTGAGTTTCAGATTCGCGCGGCGATTCCAAACACTTCCGAGGCATGCAACGCTGCATGGGAGATTTGCATTCTTTTGGACTCACACCTCTTGAATTCGGGTGTATCAAGATCATCTAAGTCATATGCAAATGGCGATGGTTGCAATGGCCCTCGCCAGCACCGGAAGCGGTCTCCCCCACCGTAACCGGACTCCGATAACACGGAGTGTCGAACGCCCGGTCTTCCCCTGACCGGGCGTTCATATTTTTCAGACACCCGTTTATTCTAATCATTCAAGAATTCTTCGCTCATCTCAAATTGATACAGGTCACACTGACGGCACAGCTTTAACAAAATGCGCCAACCTGGACGCGAAGCGAGTCGCCGTGCAATTTCATTACCGTATAATTTCATAGATCAGTGAAGAAGCGAGATCCCGCGATGCGCGTCGCCACCTGGAACATCAATTCATTACGCTTGCGCATCGATCTGCTGCGCCGCCTTGTGCAACAGGAAGGATGCGATGTCATTTGCCTGCAGGAAATCAAGGTCGAGGACGGGCTCTTCCCACTCGAGGCGGTGAAGGCGCTGGGTTATCCTTATATCCGCTTCCACGGCATGAAGGGCTATAACGGGGTCGCGATTTTGTCGAAGATTCCGTTCGAGGTGATGGACCCGCGCAATTGGTGCCTCAAAGGTGACGCGCGCCATGCACATGTCATTCTGAGCGGCGATGTGGAACTCCACAATTTCTACATTCCCGCCGGCGGCGATATTCCCGATCCGGACACGAATGTGAAGTTCGCCCACAAGCTGCAATTCCTCGATGAGCTCAAAGCGCATTTCGCCGCTGGTGGCAAGGCCGGTGCCTCGGCCAAGGGAAAGGCGATCATGGTGGGCGACCTCAATATCGCTCCGCTCGAGGAGGACGTGTGGTCCCACAAGCAGCTCCTCAGCGTGGTCAGCCACACGCCGATCGAGGTCGAAAAACTGAATGCCGTGCAGAAGGCCGGCAAATGGATTGACGCCGTGCGCCAGATCACGCCGGCGCCCACCAAACTCTTTTCCTGGTGGAGCTATCGGTCGGCCGATTGGACCCAGAACGATCGCGGTCGTCGCCTCGATCATGTCTGGGTGACCCCCGCTTTGTCGAAGCGCGTGCGACATGCGACGATCCTGCGCGACATGCGCGCTTGGACCCAGCCCAGCGATCATGTAGCGGTCATCGTCGATATCGACTGATCAATCACGCGGCATCGCTGCGCGGTATCTCCTCCGGACGCGCGCGCGTGTTTTCGCTAGGCGCTTTTGCGGCTAATGCTTTTGCTGGCGGAATTTCGTCCAGTTGCGAAGTGTGTGGCCGAAATGGGCGCTGTGCCGGCGTGTTGCTGATAACGTCGAAATCGAAACGGGTCATGATCGGTCTCCTTTAAATGAGACCGCCTTCCCGGATCTGCCTGAGCTATTCCCATAAATGTGAAAAAACAAAGGCCGCCTGATGGAAGGCGGCCTGGTTTCAGATGTGAAGGTCGTGCAATACCCTCAGGCCGCCGGATTATACCAGCGGTACCAGAATCGCTGCCCAATGGAAGCGGCAGCGGTGAGGGTGATGCTTGTCGTCATGTGCTGAGTTTATCGGCGCGCGGCTCTGCTGACAAGAGTACGTCTGACGAAATAGCGACCGATTTTGAGGCGACAAGGAAGCAGGTTTTCCGCTAAAGCATCGTCATGCTCGATCCAGCCCTCGACACGCTGCTATTGCCCTTCGCGACAGAGACACTTGCCTGGCCACAAACAGGATCGATCCTGTTTCTGCGCGCGCGCATGGGGCCAGCGCTTGCGCTTGCGCAGGTAGCGAAAGATCGCTTCATCTGCCATCAAACCTTCCGGCCCTTCGCGCAGGATCTGTCGCTGGCGGGATTTGTCCTTGAGCCGGAACAGGAGGGACCAACGCGGGAGGGAACCGAGCCATTCCCCCTCGTTCTCGTCCTGCCGCCGCGTCAGCGGGACGAGGCGCGCTATCTGCTGGCTGAGGCGGTCACCCGCGCGGCGCCGGGCGGGTTGATTGTGGCAGCCGCCACCAATACCGAGGGCGCGCGCTCGATCGAGGCGGATATCGCCAAGCTCACCGGCAATATCGCCTCGCTCTCTAAAAACAAAAGCCGTGTGTTCTGGGTGACACTTGATCCAGCGCGTGTTGAGCAGGTTTTGTTGCGGGAATGGCTCGATTTCGGTAACCCACGCCGCCTGGAAGGCGATGCGCGCTTTCTCACCCAGCCCGGTCTCTTCGCTTGGGATCGGATCGATGCAGGCTCGACCTTGCTGGCGCAGCATTTGCCAGTCGACTTGGCCGGAGTGGGCGCCGATCTCGGCTGCGGCTTCGGTTATCTCAGTGCCGAAATTCTGGCGCGCTGCCCCGGTATCACGGCGATCGACCTCTATGAAGCGGAGCGTGTGGCGCTCGACCTTGCCAAAAAGAACCTGATGCCGTTGAAAGCCGGCGTGACGCTCGATTTCCTGTGGCACGATGTAACGGCCGGTCTGCGCGGGACATATGACTTCATCGTCAGCAACCCGCCCTTTCATACCGGCCGCGCGGCGCGGACCGATCTGGGTCAAGCCTTCATCCTCGCCGGCGTAAAAGCGTTGAAACCAGGCGGGCGCCTGTTCATCGTCGCCAATCAGAACTTGCCCTATGAAACCACCATCGCTGCCAACATATCGCGCCACCGCACTATCGCCGTGGCGAATGGCTACAAAATTATCGAGGCGATCAATATCCAGGCCGTGAGGTCACGATGAAACTGGTGAAACATCTCGCCAATCTTGGCTATGGCAGCCGCAAGGAAGTG
>CAYOYT010000120.1:0-6876 GCA_964408245.1 uncultured Dongia sp.
CAGCTGTATCGGTCCGACCTTGCCCGAGAATTGCTTGAGGCCGAGTTTGAGATCGGAAGTAAGGCCGCCGCCGTCGAAACGCACTGGCCCCTCGAGCTCGACGCGGCCCGAGATGTCGTCGAGGTGATCGCGCAAAGGGGGGAACAAATTATAGGGCTGTAAGCCACCGACAGCAAAATCGAGGGGTGCTAGGTTGAGATTGATCGTGCCGCTGTTCTTGGGAAGATCTGCCTTGCCGTTCACGGTAAGATCAAACGGCTGATCAACCCCCTGGAATCGCGCCTTAAACGCTGCTTTGCCGGCGATCAAACTTATCTCTGCGTCCCCCTTGACCGGCGTGAACGAGCCGAGGCCAGCAAGCGCGTCGGTCGAGAGCTTCGCCGTCAACCTACCTGCAGTGCTTACGAGATTGAGTGCTACCTTGCCGAGGGTAAGTGCGCGCCCAGGTACCGCCAGCTGAGCACCCTTGGCGTCGAAAGTGTAAGTGAGTGGGGCATCGCCCGCATAACGCCCGGTGAGTTTAGCTTCCGGCACGGCGATAAGAAGCCGCTCGCCCAGTGCTTTCAGGTCGACCGCGAGAGTCGATTTAGCGATAGCGAGATTAAAATCAGCGACAAGCGGCTTGGCATCACTCCAGGCAAGGCGAACGGTGCTGGCACCATCTCCTTTGAATGAGAGATTTGTTGTTTTGGGCAGTATCACCGCACCGTCGGCAGTGACAAGTTTCTGGAAGCCGAGACTACCCGGTTTAGTCAGCGCGACGTCGAGCGTCGTCGCGCTTTCGCTGTACTCCGCCGCAAGCGATAGCGGTAACGCTAGTGTGACGCCGCGCACATCGGTGCCGGATAGTGCGACATCACCGCCATTAAGCTTGATGTCAAGATCGGCGGCAATTTTCTGTGTGCCGGTAAAGGGCGAAAGACGTATCTGGCCGTTGATCTTCGCCGTGAAGTTTTGAGAGACCCCACCCTTAATGTCGCCGGTAAGTTTTTCCAGGGCGATCCAATCGCTACCGTAAGCGACTGAACCGCCCAAGGTGATGTTGAGCGGCTTGCGCAGGCCTGGATAGGTGAAATTGACAGCCTCGGCATTCCAATCCGCGAGCGCTAGAGGCGCATCAGCTCCACCTTCAGTCTCAGCGTCAGTCTCGGGCATACGCAGATGCGCGCTTACGTTGACACTCCCTCCGGTCGGCTGGGCGAGACCCAGTAACGGCCACAATGCCGAATGGGCATTGAGTTTAATCGTCACGTCACCGAGCGGTGGCCTGCCGTCCTTGGTCAAAGGCGTCGCTAGGCTGATATCGACGCGGGCGTAATCCTGCTGTTCGCGCAAAGTGAACTGGGCGATGACCGCCTGGTCATCTACATTGATTTGACCGCTACCAGTGATGAAGCCAGCTGGCGAAGAAAGACCGATCTCCAATGACTTCACACGTATGTCAGGCAGGGGCGCGCTGGGGGCATCCGGATCGCCGGGAGCGCTGGCCATCGCCCGCAGCCGATCAATCAGCGGATCAAGATCACCAAGGCTGATCCCTGCGCCTTCGACTGGATCGTAACGTGCCAGAAGAGCAACGCGGCCGATCTGGACAGATTGCAGGCGAGCACTCAGCGGATCGTAAGTAAGGGTCAAGTCTTCGACGATTATATCACGCTGGCTACCGAGCGTCAGTCGGTCAATATGCGATTCTCGCCAGTCAAAGCGGGCGACACCCAATTCCACTGGTACATTAAGCTCACGTGTCAAAAGCCAGGGACCGGCGCGATTGACAAGTTCCAGCCGGAACAAAGTTGCAAGGGCAGCTGCCACGACCAGAACCAGCGTCAGGCGCAGCATGAAGCGCGTAAAGCGCCGGCGGCGCATAGGCAGCGCTATTTCTGCTGATGCCGGTGGCAAGTCGTTGAGCGAATCCGAAGGCACCATTCTTAATCTTTTCCGCGGGGAATCGGCCACCTAAGGCTCCGGACAGCCATTTGTCCCACCTTGAACTCTCAATCGGATGCCAGTTTAGCCATGCCAGCACCACTTGACCACAGATGGAAGGACAAGAAACACTGGTGGAAGCGCAAGAAAAATTGACAATCGGTCTTGCCGAAGGTGTCTTGCAATTCGGAAAGTCTGCTGATTTTTGACCGATAGCTTAGCGCGATTGAAAATAACGATGCATAAACTTTTTTGGTTCCTCCGTTTCGCCTGGCCCTTCTTAGCAGCGATCACCTTTGCTGGTGGCACTGTCGCCGTGGAACCGCCGCAGCTGACAAAGACGGATTGCTGGTTCGACATACCCAAAGAACGCATTGTTGATTGCTATCGCTTCGTCGTACCGGAAACGCGACCTTTCGATCTGCCCGTGGGGCCGGGCAAGTTCCTGAAATTGCCCGTAGTGATCATCCGGGCGAGTGAGATCGATGAGGTGGGGCGCCCGGATCCAGTCGTTTATCTGGCTGGTGGGCCAGGCGACGGTGCGTGGCTCGATGCCGAGCGGATCAGCTGGTGGTGGGATTTCGTGGCGACAGCCACTTGGGCGCGAAAGCGCGATATCATCTTGTTTGATCAGCGCGGGTCTGGCCTCGCTGAGCCCCGTATCGATTGTTCGGAGATCGAGAAAATTGCAGTCGATCTGTTGGCTATGAACGACGATGTCGCAGCAGTCGATCTGCAGATGAAGGCTGTGGCCGATTGCGGCAGGCGGTTGCTAGCGGAAGGCTTCAATCCAGGAGCATATACTAGCCGCGACGGTGCCGCCGATGTACACGATCTCTTTGCAGTGCTCGGTATCCCGACATGGAATGTCTATGGCCTTTCATATGGCACGCGCTTGGCGCTGGAATATATGCGGCAATATCCTGCTGACATCCGCGCCGTGATGCTCGATTCTGTGCTGCCGCCGGAGGCGCAATTTCTCGAGGACGACGCAGCGACGACCGATCGTGCCTTCCGCATGATTTTCGCATCATGCGCGGCGCAGGCAAAATGCGCCATGGCCTACGGGGATATTGAAAAGCGGCTCATCGCGTTAGTAAGGCGGCTCGACGTTGAGCCATTGCAGTTAAAGCGACCGTTACCCGACGGGCAGGGCGAGATCATGATCATCGTGAATGGCGAACTGCTGATTTCACGCCTCTTCAATTTACTCTATAATCGAAGCGACATCGAAAGCGTGCCACAGCTTATCGATCTCTATGATCGTGACAAGCGCGACGCCATCGAACACGATATTGACAGCTATGTCGCAGATTATATCGGCCGTGAGGATTTTGGCGATGCCATGTTCATGTCGGTGCATTGCCAGGAGGAAGTGCCATTTAACGACATGGCTAAGGCGGCTGATGCCTATCACCGCTATCGCCTGCTGGCGGGATTGGTGAGCGGAGGTGAGGTGGGAAGTTTCGCCGCCACCTGCGACAGCTGGCGCGAGACCCTGCCGGTGCAGCCATTGCGGCAGAGCGACACAGAACCTGTGGTGAGCGATCTTCCCACTCTGGTTATGAGCGGCCTTTTCGATCCCGTCACACCGCCTACCTATGGCCGGATGGCGGCGTCTCATTTGGTGAATGCGTTCTATCTAGAATTCGGCGGTATGGGCCACGATCTCATCGGTAACGATGCCTGCGCTAATCTCATCGCGGAAAAGTTCCTCGACGATCCACGGACGCCACCACGAGATATCTGCCTCGGTAACCAGACGCCGCCGGATTTCCTAATGCCATTGAAATAGCGGGGTCGCTGTCGCTTACGTGCGGTCCAGTTCCGCGCGGCCGCCGTGATTATCGAGATAATTGACCAGAGCCGCGACGACACGGCGGTCGAACGCTTTGCCGGAGCCCTTCATCAGATTTTCGATTGCGTCGTCGACCGTAAGCGCCGAACGGAAGGCGCGATCGCTGATCATGCCGATAAAGGCGTTGGCCACGGCGATGACGCGAGCAGTGACCACAATATTATCGCCCGCAAGACCCGCCGGCTGTCCGGTACCGTCCCAATTGGCCTGCGCCTGGCGCAGGGTGGGCACGACCGGGCCGTCGAATTCGATACCCTGCAGCAGATCGGCGCTGGTCTGGATCGAGTTCTTGATCATGTCGCGCTCGGCATCGGTGAGCTGCCCGGTTTTGGAAAGGACCTCCTGCGGAATTAGGATCTTGCCAAGATTGAGGAGGTTACCAGCGATATCGGCGGTCTCGACTTCCACTTCGGTCAAGCCCATTTCCTTAGCGACCGACCGAGCCACCTTCGCAACGCGCGAGGAATGCTGCGCCGCATAGGGGTCGCGCTTGTCGACCACGTCGACCAAAGTCTTTACCAGCTGGTTGAGTGTACGGGCGCGGCGTTCGCGCTCCATCACGACATCGGTGATGTCTCGCTCGACCGTCAGGACCGAGCGGGCCTTGCCGCCAGCATTTTTCAGTGGGATATGTTCGGACTGCACGACCTTAACCTTCCCGCCATCATCAAGGCGAGCGACGTTTGAGACTTCGTGCTTCAGCTCCATCGCCTCATGGTTCAGCGTCACGTAGCGCTTGGCAGCGGCTGGCCCCAGCACGTTGGCGATCGGCTTCCCAATCATTTCGGTGTTGGGAATGCCGGCCGCCTTCGCGGCCTGGCTGTTAGCGAACTGATACTGATCCTTGTCGTCAAGGATGAAGATCTGCGTCGGCTGGCTGTCGGTTACCAGCTGCAACAGATTTTTCTGACTTTCGAATTTTGCCGCCAGCTGCTGGGCGTGAGATGCCGCCTGGCTCGCACGCCGCGACGAGCCGTGGCGCCAGACAGCGATGATGATGACGCCGACCAGACCAACCGCGAGCAGCAGCACGATGGTGAGGTTGCGAAAGCGCACTTCGGCGGTACCCAATGCCTCGTCGTAATTAATGGTATAGGCGATCGTCCAAGGCACTTGCTGGAAGGCGCGACCGGTCACCAGCACGCGGTCACCCGCGGCATTGCGTTTGTCGGTCGCAAAAGCGCCGGGCTTCTGGGCAGCGAAGGCGGTGTCGAGATTGGGTGTGCTGGCATCGAGCTCCGGCTTCATCGGCTTGCCGTCGGGACCCGGTGACAGATAAAGGATGCGACCATCCTTGAAGCGCACCAGCGTGGTCTTCGCGGTGGTGCTGGTCTCGCCCGGCTGTTTCAGGAGCGGAAAGATTTCAGCGCCTACTTCCTTGATGCCGAGAACGATACCAATCTGGCTTGCCTGCGCGCCCTCGCTCTGTGCGGCGAGGATCGGCACAACGAAGGCCATGCTCGGATTGCCACGCGAATTGAGCATCATGTCGCTCACCGTGCGCTGGCCTTGAGCCTGGCTGCTAACGAAGGTTTGCAGCTCGCTCGTGTAAGGCGGCGCACCGGGCGAGGCCGCGACGACATTGCCTTTGGTGTCGATGATCATGAGGCCGGCAAGACCGGCTTCGGCGACATTGGCCGGCACGTCGCCGCTCGCCGGTGCTGGAAGTGAGAAGCCGGTGCGGTCGGCAGTGACCGTCAGCAGGTTGCGCAGGTAGTCGCGCAACGCCTCGACCTGGTCGCTCTGCGTCACATCCGTTGAGAGTTCCGAGATCTGATCGGTGTAGATCTGCAGGGATTCGTTCTTGGCGAGGCCGGTTAGTTCATCGAGCTGTCGACTGAGCCAACGGTCAACATCGCTAAAGCGGCTGTCGGCGACAATGCCCATGCGCAGCTGCCATTGCGTTTCCTCGCGCTGGCGCTCCTGATCGACGAAGTAGCTAGCGGCGATCACACCAATGACGGCGATGAGAACCAGGACGATAACCGGGAAAACCACCTTCAAGTCGAACTTGCGTATCCGCTCTTCTTGCAAAGTTTCGATAGGTGTTTCCCCCGGAACTGGTTCAGCCACGCTAGCTCTCCTCCTTCACGGACACTAAATCAATAGGTTGGCAGATAAATTCAATTTGATAGATTAGCACGAGAATGCGTTGACGCCAATCAAGCCTTTGCCCGGTCTGTTACATGGCACGCTTCGCATCGCAGATGATTTGGAGTTGCCATTGATATCCAGCGGTCACACGCTGCGCGTAGGATCTGGATCGATCGGAGATAGGTGACAGGATGGGACCAGGGAGAAGGCGAGGGCAAGCGCAAAGGCGTGAGCCTCGGCAGGGGAAGGCGCGGTGCCGGCGTGCTTTGCTGCCGCTTGTCCTAGGCATGCTCGTCGCTGCCAGCCTAGCCCCGCAATGGGCCGAGGCGCGGACCTATCCCAGAATCTTTAGCTCGATCGAATTGCCGTCCAAAAATTTGAAGAAGTTTCCTAAATGGCTCGACATGGTGGGGCGCTGGAAAGGTGGCGCCTCATGTGAATCTGATACCTGCACAACCAAAGGCTGGAAAGGCCTCATCGACGATCTCAAGGATAAGGATCGGTTGACCCAGATTAAGGAGGTCAACAAGTTGATGAATTCCAAGCGCTACATCATCGATATGAAGAACTGGGGTGCCGAGGATTATTGGGCAACGCCCTATCAGTTCCTCAAGAAGAACGGCGATTGCGAGGATTACGCCATCTCTAAGATGATGGCGCTAAAGGCGCTGGGCATACCGATCGAAGACATGCGCGTGGTGGCGTTGCAGGACCTCAATCTCGGTGTCGGCCATGCCGTGCTCATCGTCTATAACGGCACCGACGCGCTTCTGCTCGACAACCAAATCAAGACCGTGGTACCCGCCAACACCATCAAACACTATCAGCCGGTCTATTCCATCAACGAAAACGGTTGGTGGCTCCATCGCCGTTGAGGCGAAAACTTAAGAATTTACCTATACTGTACGAAATGCTGCCATTTATGCGATTGGCACGGTGAAAACACTCTGCATCGGGAAAGGCGTCCCAAGAGCCAGCAGGGCAGCAAGGCATAAGGG
>CAYOYT010000121.1:0-3724 GCA_964408245.1 uncultured Dongia sp.
AGACGTTCCTCGAGCGCATCCATCAGCACCGGATTGTGACGCCCGCCGCCACAGATGAGCCATGCCTGCGCAGGTTCAGGAAACAAATAGACCGCACGGGCGATGGCAGCTGCGGTGAAGGCGGTCAAGGTTGCGGCGCCATCTGCGACGGAGAGATGATCGGCAAGCGTCGAGTGGAAAGCATTGCGGTCGAGTGATTTGGGTGCCTTCGCATCGAAGAAAGGATGACTTAAGAGCCTGGCCAGGACGTCGTCATCGATGCGGCCTCGGCGCGCGAGCGCGCCACCGAGATCGACCGGCTGACCTTCATGGCGCTGAGCCCAATCGTCGATCAGAGCATTGCCGGGGCCGGTGTCGAAAGCAAGCAATGCCCCATCGCGGCCAACCCAGGTGACATTGGCAACACCCCCGATATTGAGAACGGCGATCGGGCGCGGAGACCCGGCGGGCAATGCCTCGACCAGCGCCTTATGGAAGATCGGCACCAGCGGTGCCCCCTGTCCACCGGCTGCCACATCAGCAGTACGAAAATCGTTAACCACGTCGATGCCGGCGAGTCGGGCGAGCAGCGTGCCATCGCCGATCTGCCAGGTCCGGCGGTCGTGCGGGGCGTGGAAAATAGTCTGACCGTGGAAGCCGATGACATGAATATCCGCTGGCTTGAGATCGGTGCGTTCGAGGATATTCATCACGGCTTGAGCATGTCGCTGAGTAAGCTCTTTTTCGACTCCAGCAATCTCCTCTGCTGGCGCCTTGCCGCCATAGGTGGCAACGAGGCGCTGGCGGAAAGCGGTATCATAGGGTTCCAATAGGGCTGGGCCGAAGCGGTAAATATGCTCACCATCCGCCTCGATGAGGGCGGCATCGACCCCATCGGCGCTGGTCCCGCTCATCAGACCGATTGCCCATTTACCAGGCATTTCCTTGATTCCTAACCGATTCTGGCCCCGCTTGGCCGCTATCCGGCGAATGTGTTACATGACCGGCCGCAAGACAAGAAGACAAGACCAGCGGATGTCAATAATGAGCGCCACCTATCAGCCTAAATCTTCATTTCTGCGCGATTTCGTTGCGCGTGGGTACCTGCATCAATGCACGGCCATGGAGGAGCTTGACCGGCTTGCGAGTGAAAAAGCCCCGCTCATTGCTTATATCGGTTTCGACGCCACCGCGGATTCGCTGCATATCGGATCGATGGTCCAGATCATGATGCTGCGGCTACTGCAGAAATCGGGCGGCAAGCCGATTGTGCTGATGGGTGGTGGCACCACGAAGGTGGGGGACCCCACGGGTCGCGACGACATGCGTAAGGTGCTTAACGACGCCGACATTGCGGGTAACATCGCTAGCATCAAGAATATTTTCGCAAAGTTCCTGACTTTCGGCGATGGCCCTACTGATGCCGTGATGGTGAATAACGCCGACTGGCTCGACAAGCTGAATTATCTGGAATTCCTGCGCGACTATGGCCGACATTTCTCGGTCAACCGCATGCTGGCGTTTGACTCTGTAAAGCTACGGCTGGAGCGCGAGCAGCCCCTCACCTTCCTTGAATTCAATTACATGATTTTGCAGGGCTATGATTTCGTCGAGCTGAACAAGCGTCACGGCTGCGTGCTGCAAATGGGCGGCTCTGACCAGTGGGGCAATATCCTGCAGGGCGTGGAGCTTGGCCGCCGTGTCGCGGAAAAGGAACTCTTCGGCCTCACCTCGCCGCTCATCACCAAGGCTTCAGGCGCCAAGATGGGCAAGACCGCGAGCGGCGCCGTCTGGCTAAATGAGGGGCGGCTCTCCTCTTACAATTATTGGCAATTCTGGCGTAACACTGAGGATGCAGATGTCGGCCGCTTTCTGCGCCTCTTCACCGAACTACCGCTCGACGAGATCGCGCGCTTGGAAAAATTGCGAGGCGCTGAGATCAACGAGGCGAAGATCGTCCTGGCCGATGAAGCGACCATGATGTGCCGTGGTGCCGAAGCTGCGGCCGATGCTAAGGAAACAGCCCGCAAGGTCTTTGTCGAAGGCGGTCTCGGTGGTGAGCTGCCGATAATTCAGATCGCCCGCGCTAGCTTCGATGCGGGCGTGCCGGTGATCGATCTCTTAATACAGGCTGGTTTTGCTGCATCTAAGAGCGAGGCAAGACGCCTGATCAAGGGCAATGGCGCGCGCCTGAACGATCTGGTAATCAGCGATGATACGATGAAGGTAACCCTCGGCGATATAAGTACCGAAGGCGTCATCAAGCTTTCTGCCGGCAAGAAGAAGCACGTGGTGGTGAAGATCGTATAATCCTTTGTCACGCCGGCTTTCTGCCATCTTGCCGCCTTAATGGACGGCCAGTGCTGACGTTTGGCATTTACCAGCTGGGAGTCATCGCTTGTTTAATATTTGTTATATGCTCATGAGGTCTCGATATCTGCTAAACGCAGCGCTGATAGCGTTCGTCACGACGAGTGCGGCAATTGCTCAGGACAGCCATTCGGCCGCGGTCGTGCAGGATAACCTTTCTCTCGTCGCAGCGGCGCGCACCCAGGTAGGGGTTACGCTGGGCTATGATCCGCGCTATCAATCCATCGCCTACCCCGCTGGCGACATACCGCTCTCACAAGGTGTCTGCACTGATGTTGTAATCCGAGCATTTCGGTCAATCAATATCGACCTGCAAGTCTTAGTGCACCAGGATATGAAGGCGCATTTCAACCGTTACCCGCGCAATTGGGGACTGAAGTCGACTGATACCAATATTGATCATCGCCGCGTTCCCAATCTTGCCACCTATTTCAAACAGCAAGGAAAGACAGTGCCGATCTCGCAGGTGGGCGCTGAATATCTGCCGGGCGATATCGTGGAATGGCGCCTGTCCGGCGGCCTGCCGCATATCGGCATCGTTTCCGACCGGATCGGCGGCAGCGGAAATCCCGAAGTCATTCACAACATCGGCTTAGGTACGCGTGAGGAAGACAATCTGTTCGATTACGACATCACCGGCCATTATCGATGGTTTTAGACCGCTACTTCATATCAAGTCATCACGCTGAATGGATCGCTCGCAACGCACCGCGAGGCCTGGCGGGCCACTATTCCTCACCCAGGATCGAAGCCAGTCCATTTCCGCGATAATCGTTACGTAGCTGGCAGGAATCCGGATCCGACGGAGTCGCCTCACTGCAGAAGATCGCGTTAAGGCGACCGAGTCGCACACCCTGACCTTCATCGATCTGCTGAGTTCCATCGGCATAGGCGCGCGGCAGTTGCATCGCCTGATCGAGTGGCAAGGCGCGGCGCATGACGGCGTCCAGTACCAGCGCTTCAGCGAGCGCACCTGGCGCACCCCCAGAGGCACCGCTCATGAAATAAACCTGGCCATTGAACTTCGACGCCACCATGATCGGCGATAAAGTGGTGAAGCCAATGCCTTGGTCATTGGGCGCTGGCGCCAGCAAAATCCCAGTACCTTGAGCAACCCGCGCCGCGCCGAAAGGCGCGTTCATGGTAAATGTGCAGGCCACGGCGATACCGTCGGAATCGACTGCGACGATACTAGCCCCGCTGGTATTTTCCTGCGGGAAAGCGACGCTCGCCTGACTCGACAATGCCTTGACTTTGTCCGCGGTAACGAGCTCGGCAAGTGCTTGGTCCGTAGTGCCGTCTGGCTTCATCCAGCTGCCACGCGCTGACATGATTTCGCGCGCGATCGCCTGTTGGCCGGCCGGGGAATTGTCAC
>CAYOYT010000121.1:3734-6840 GCA_964408245.1 uncultured Dongia sp.
ACTGCTTGGGCGGTCATCACACCGCCAGAGGCCGGCGGTGGTACTACGTAAAGGCTGATATCGGTAAAGGGCGTTTCGACCGGCGCGTAGATCTGAACCTTGAAGTTCCTTAGATCGTCGATGGTAAGCGGCGCGCCGATGGCCTGAGCACCTTCGACCAGCTTCTGACCAAGCAGACCGCTGTAGAAGATATTAACCCCCTGAGCGCGGATCTGACCAAGGGTTGCCGCGAGATCGACCGGACGCATGTTGTCGCCGTCGATGAGCTGGGTACCATCGAGCTTGTTGAAAGTGGCCTGCAAGCTGGGATCTTCAGTCAGCAGCTGGCCATATTGGGCAAGATCGCGCGCCAGCGCCTTGCTGACGGGTACGCCCTGCGTCGCAAGTCCTTCTGCAGGCGCTACCAACTGCGCCAATGGCAATTTGCCATAGCGTGCATTGAGCGCTGCCATGCCACGCACATTTCCGGGAACTGCGACCGCGCCGCCAGACGCGCCGCGCGGCAGGAAATCGATGACGTCGGTTGTCTTCTTATCCGCGTTATGGGCGATACAAATACCGCCGCCGCCCAGGCTGGCTGCGCTGGGTAAGGTTACTGACATCGCGAAATAGGCAGCCACGACACCATCCGCCGCATTACCACCAGCAGCTATGGCGGTGCGACCGATCAGCGCGGCACGGGGCTCATCCGCCACGACTCCGGCACGGAAACCTTCGATTTGGGTGGCATCTGACGCAACTGAGCGGGTATTACCGCAACCCGCCAAGGTCAGCGTCGGCAGCAAGGCAATTGCAGCTAAGCCAAAGGCCCCTGCGCGCCGACCAACTGGCGGTGGGCAAAACATCCGAAGGGCGACAATCCGCCGGTCACCTGAATTTGTCTCCGGGCCGTGCTTGCCGGTCGCGACTTGGCCGTTATGATAGGCTGCAGACATTTAGTGAACTCCGCCCTGTTTCTGATTGTTAGGTCGAGACCCCGATTGCCAGGGGAGCATAAAGAAGGATGCCCGGATTGATCAACCGAGCCAATGCGATGCGTTTTTGCCGGCGAATCGGCACACAATTCAGTGCCTTGACATTGGCCCTCAGTCTGGCGGTGCCTGCAACGCCGGCGTTGGCACAGCAGCGCTCACTAAGCCTCATCCGCGATGCGGAGATTGAGGCGACGATCAGGGTCTATGCCGACCCCCTGTTTCGCGCTGCGGGCCTCGACCCGCTGGCGGTCCGCGTTTTGCTGGTCAATGATGATTCGATCAACGCGTTTGTGGCCGGCGGCCAACGCCTGTTCATCAATACTGGTCTGCTCATGCGGGCCGATACGCCGAACCAAGTCAAGGGCGTCATCGCCCACGAGACCGGTCACATCGCCGGGGCGCATCTCTCGCGCATCCAGGACGAACTGAAAAATGCGACGATTGAGCAGATCATCGGCATGTTGTTGGGCGCCGGTGCCGCGGTGGCCAGTGGCCAGGGCGGCGCGGTCGTCGCGGGTACAACGCTCGGCAACGAGATTGCGAGACGCTCGCTGCTTAAATACTCTCGCACGCAGGAATTCGCTGCTGACCAGGCTGGTATGAGCTTCCTCGACGCAACGAATCAATCCTCCCGCGGCATGATGGAATTCTTCGAGAAGCTCGAAGAACAGGAATTCTTGCTACCGCAAAACCAGGATCCCTATCTGCTTACTCACCCGCTCACCTACGATCGCATAGCCTCGGTTGAGCAGCACGTAACCGAATCTCCTTATAGCGAAGCCAAGGACCCGCCTGAGGACATCGCCCGCCACGAACGCATGGTGGCTAAGCTCAAGGGCTATATCTGGCCGTTATCGCGGATCGCGCAGGAGTTTCCACAAACGGACAATTCCATAGGTGCGCGCTACGCCCGCGCGATTGCGCTTTACCGCGTGAGCCGCATGGAGGAAGCCTTGCAGCAAATGGACAGCCTGCTCGCCGAGGCACCGAATGACCCTTATTTCCTCGAACAAAAAGCACAGATCTTGTTCGAGAATGGAAAGTTGCAGGAATCCCTGCCGCTCTACACCACCGCCTTCAATCAATTGCCAACTGAGCCATTGCTAGGCCTAGAACTAGCGCAGGTCGAGATCGAGCTGGAGCAGCCGGAACTGGTGAAAAGCGCCATCCGGCACTTGGAAGCGGTGACCACCATCGAGCCGCGGAACTCGCGTGCGTGGTACTTCCTCTCGGTGGCCTATGGCCGCGATGGGAACTTACCGATGTCGGCGCTTGCCCAAGCGGAACAGGCCATGGCGCAAGGACGTTCCGAAGAGGCGTGGGCGCAGGCCAAGCGAGCGCTCGACGGCCTTCCTACTGGGTCGCCGGGTTGGATCAAGGCCAATGACATCATCAGCGAAGCGCAGCTGATCAAGGATAACAACTAACTTGCGGCAGCGTCACCGTATAAAGCGATCCAAGCACACTGACGAATTCGAGGACCACATCCATGTTAAGCTTCATGCGCCATCTGCCGGGCATTGCCGCTCTTGCTCTTAGCGGCGCGGCGCTGGCGGTCAGCCTGGGCGTGTTCCATCCGAACACAGGTCAGAAAGCTATTTCCAGCGATATTTTCACGCCGACCCAGACCGTCGAAATCGGCAAGCTGTCGCGCGATTATCTGCTACAGAATCCAGAAACCATCCGTGATGCCATCCAAGCACTTCAGGCCAAAGAAGCAACCGAAAAAGCCGATCGCCAGTCGGAAGCAGTTGTTCAGCGCAAGGACGACATATTTGCCGACGCAAACGCGCCTGTAATCGGCAATCCGATGGGCGACGTAACACTGGTCCAATTTTTCGATTACAAATGCCCCTATTGCAAACGGGTCTCGTCTGCCCTCGAGGACCTGCTGAGGGAAGACCCCAAGCTCAAGATCGTGTTCAAGGAATTCCCGATCCTTGACGATTCGTCGGTACTTGCCGCGCGCGCTGCTTTAGCAGCGCAAAAACAGGACAGATACCTTGCCTTCCACCAAGCGCTTATGGCTCATCATGGCGAGCTCAACCTCAATTCCATTGCCGCCATTGCTGCATCGATCGGGCTTAACGGCGAGCAGCTGGTGACAGACATGAAATCGGAAGAGATCCAAA
>CAYOYT010000122.1:0-6784 GCA_964408245.1 uncultured Dongia sp.
AGAATACGCTGGCGTTCTATGAAGAGCAGCGCCAAAAGGCGGCAAACAGTCAGAACACGGCCAATCCTATGCAGGTCTATGTGCCTGGTTCGGGCATGCCATTACCCCGAAATGCAGAAGATATCGCCTGGTCAGAGTATAATCATCATTGGGCGGGCATCTTAGTTTTGTCGATTGGTATTCTGGCGCTATTTGAGCGCACGGGCCGGGCGTCTTGGGCTAAGCACTGGCCCTTGCTCTTTATCGGTCTAGCCGTTTTTCTTTTCTTGCGTTCCGAAGCGGAAGGCTGGCCATTCGGCACCTTGAGTTTTAATGAAAGCATACGTGATCCGGAATTTGTCCAGCACAAACTCTTCATGGTGTTGATCATCGGTTTTGCAGGTTTTGAATGGAGCGTACGAACCGGTATCCTGACACGCGCCTGGGCACCCTACGTTTTTCCAATTCTTAGCGCAGTTGGCGGCATGATGCTGCTTACCCATTCGCATTCGATTGCAAACGTGAAAGAACTTCTGCTGATCGAGATGACACATATGCCGATAGCCGTCTTCGGCATTTGGGCCGCCTGGGCTCGCTGGCTGGAATTGCGCCTGGACGGTTGCGGTCGAGCCGTTTGCGGTTGGCTGTGGCCGGCGTTCTTTTGCATGATCGGCCTTACCCTTATTCTGTATCGCGAGATTTAGTCCAATGTTGGAAGCATTTGTCAGCCGCCTTGTGATCTTCAGCGAGCGTCGGGCCATTTTACTAGTGATCGTGTCACTGCTGCTGACAACGGTGGCCGGCGTCTTCACGGCGCGCCATCTCGGGATGGATACAGACACTGCAAACATGATCTCGCCAGAATTACCCTGGCGAAAAGAGCTGGCACATTTCAACGCCTTGTTTCCGCAGAATACCGGCTTACTTGTGGTCATGATCGACGGTAAGACGCCAGATGCCGCCGAGGACGCGGCGGCCGCGCTTTTTGACAAGATCAAAACCCGCAAAGATCTGTTTACAACAGCTCGTCGTGCCGATGGTGGGCCCTACTTCGAGAAATATGGATTACTGTTTCTGCCCGTCGAGCAGGTGCAGAAAATCGCCGACGCTGTGATCGAGGCGCAGCCATTCATCGGTTCACTTACCCAAGACCCAAGCTTGCGCGGTCTATTTGATGTGTTTTCGCTAGCCATGGATGGAATCATTCAGAGAGCCGCTAGCGTCGATCGAATTGAGAAACCGCTTGCGGCGATTTCCGAAACCCTCAGCGATGCTCTGTCTGGCGGCCGCCAGGCTATGTCTTGGCAGACCCTGCTGCTCGACCGACCGACCGAAGCGCGTGACTTACGGCGCCTGATCTTAACGCAGCCAAATCGTGATTTTGGCACATTAAAACCTGGTGCTGCAGCGACCAGTTTTATCCGCGACACGGCCAAAGAACTTGGCCTCACGCCTGATACCGGCGTGAATATCAGGCTGACTGGACCGGTGGCATTAAACGACGATGAATTTGCGACTGTCGCGCAGGGTATGGGTTGGGCGCTCATCATCTCGACGGTCTTAGTTCTTCTTTGGTTGTTCATGGCGCTGCGCTCGATCAAGCTGATCCTTGCAACCTTCTTTACGTTGGTCGTCGGCCTGATTTTGACCTTCGCTTTTGCGACGATAGCGGTCGGTAAGCTCAATCTTATTTCGGTCGCCTTTGCTGTAATGTTCATTGGCCTCTCGATTGATTTCGGGATCCAATTCGGCGTGCGATACGTTCAAGAGAAAATCGTGGGGGGCCTTGCGGGCGCGCTTTTTCGAACCGGTGGTGCTTTGGCACGACCGCTGACCCTAGCAGCCATTGCCATCGCTGTTGGTTTTGCTGCTTTTATCCCAACGGATTACCGCGGCGTCTCCGAGCTGGGACTGATCGCCACTGCGGGCATGGCGATCACGCTTATTCTTAATCTGACACTTCTTCCCAGCTTACTCGCCCTTCTGAGGCCGAAGATTCAGCCCGGCGAGCTGGGATTCGCTTGGGGTCGCCCGGCGGATAGCTGGTTGATGCGGCACCGGCTCTCTGTGTTGATCTTTTGGGGTCTCGTGGCCATAACCGGAATCGCATTGGCGCCGAGATTAGAATTCGATTTCCACCCGCTACACCTCAAAGATCCTAAAGTCGAATCCATGGCGGCCATCATCGATCTCATGAAGGATCCAATCCGCTCACCTTATGCCATTGAGATTGTCGCCAAAGATGCCGGGACTGCAGAGACACTTAAGGAGAAGCTTTCCAAATTGCGTGAAGTCTATGCCGTCATCTCCGCATCTAGCTTCGTGCCGAAGGACCAAGATGCCAAATTGGCTATTCTGCAAGATTTACAGCTGTTGATGGGTGTCACCTTAGAGTCGGTGGCAACGAAAACCGCACCGACGACGGAAGAAATTCGGGCATCGTTGAAACGTTGCGCCACAAAATTGCGGGAAGCCCTGCCCTCATCCGATAAAGCGCAACAGCTAGCGCGCCTTCTCGACCAAGCTGCGGCGGCGGAGCCCTCACTTTATCCGGAATTACAGCGCATGCTGGTCGACGGCCTGATGCCCCGCATGAAGATGCTCGCTTCCGCCTTGACCGCAGAGAATGTCACGCTCGATACACTTCCCGATGAGATCAAATCGCAATGGGTCGCAAAAGACGGCGAAATGCGTCTCACCGTCATGCCCAAAGGTGATAGTAATGACAGCGCGGTATTAGCTGATTTTGCTTATGCCGTTCGCAGTGTTGCGCCTGAAGCCACGGGGCCGGCCGTTCAGATCTATGAATCTGGGCGCGCCGTGACAAAGGCTTTCCAAATAGCGAGTCTGACAGCCGTGATTGCAATCGCCGTTCTGCTTTTCATCATCCTGCGACGACCACGAGATGTTGCTTATGTAATGTTGCCGTTGTTGCTGACGGCTCTTGGCACGGTCATTGTCTGCGTCAGCTTCGGATTAAAACTTGATTTCGCAAACATCATCGCCCTGCCGCTGCTGCTAGGCATCGGCGTCGCCTTTGATATTTATTTCGTGGTTAATTGGCGGCGCGGCATCAGTCATCCTCTTTCGACTAGCACAGCATGCGCCGTCCTCTTCAGCGCGCTGACGACAGGATCGTCTTTCGGAAGCCTCGCCTTGTCCAGCCACCCCGGCACTGCGCGCATGGGTATGTTGCTGCTGATCTCACTTACAGTGCTGATCATTGTGATCTTCGGCTTCATGCCGGTTCTGATGGGCAAACCGCCCCGCAGATCCTAACGCGCATAAAAAAAGCGGCGAACCAATAAAGATGTTCGTCGCTTTTCATTCCGAGGAAAGCCGATATTAGGATTCTTTCTTCAAATCCTCGATCTTTTGCTCGAGTGACTTAATCAGCGCATCTGGGCCACCGTCAACAACAGTCTTCGCGAAATCGGAGCGCATCTGCGCCATTTGCGAGATAGAGCCTGATAGATAGATGTCGATGACGCGCGAGACACCTTTGTTCAGACGGAAGAGGTAATTAAGACTAATGGGCTCACCATTGGAGCGGATCAGCTTAGTTTCCACCAATGTCCGGCCTTCGCCGGCGGCCGTGACTGCGCCGACTTCAAACTTCTGATTATTGAACTTCTTAAATCGAGCTGCGTAGGTGGTGACCATATATTTGTTGAAGGTAACCAGGACGGCTCCCTTCTTTTCGCCGGACATCTTGGTCCATTCCGGACCGACCGCGATTTTGCCCATGGTGGCAACATCAAAGGTGTTGTTGAGAACCGGCTCAATCTTCTGATACCGACCGTCGAAGCCTAGTTGAGGTCCTTGCTGCATGCATTCCAACAGAACAGCATAGAACTCGTTGATAAGATCGACAGGCTCTGCCACCTGAGCCACAGCATAGGTTGGGCGCAAAAGCGCAGCGGTGCCGATCAGTGCCAATGCCTGGCGACGTGAAAAATGCGGTATTCTCATGCGCGCGCACTCGCCTCGGCGACGCCTAAAGCGGATAACACTTCGCTGACGATATGGCGGGCATTCAAGCAGGCAACATCATACTGCTTCAATGGTGCATCGTGGTCGATGCAGGTATCGGGCAATGTCATGGGTCTAATCTTCAAGCCTTTGTCCAGAGCACCGGATTTCGCAAGGAACTGTAAGACATGGGCCGCAAACCCGCCAATGGCACCTTCTTCAATAGTGATCAACACTTCGTGTTCTCGAGCCAAACGTCTGACGAGATCTTCGTCTAGCGGTTTACAGAAGCGGGCATCGGCGATAGTGCAGCTCAATCCCTTGGCGCCCAGTTCATCAGCTGCTTTGAGGACTTCGACCATCCTTGTGCCGTAATTCAAGATCGCGATCCTGGTTCCTTCACGAACGATTCGGCCTTTGCCAATCGGCAAAACTTCGCCGCGCGCTGGCAGATCAATACCCATGCCTTCGCCTCGTGGATAACGTAAAGCGACCGGACGATCATCGATTGCCGCTGCGGTCGCCACCATATGCATGAGCTCGACTTCATCCGACGGTGCCATCAACACGAAATTGGGCAAGCAGCCCAGATATGCGATGTCATAATTGCCCGCGTGAGTCTGGCCATCCGCCCCGACCAAGCCGGCACGATCAAGCGCAAAGCGGACCGGCAAGCTTTGAATGGCCACATCATGCACGACCTGATCATAACCACGCTGTAGGAAAGTCGAATAGATCGTGCAGAAAGGCTTCATGCCTTCCGTGGCCATACCAGCACAGAAGGTCACCGCATGCTGTTCCGCTATCGCAACATCAAACGTGCGATCCGGAAATTCCTTACCAAAAGCGTCGAGGCCGGTACCAGACGGCATTGCCGCCGTCACGGCCACAATCTTTTCATCGGCTTTGGCTTCGGCAATCAAAGCTTTGGCAAAGACACCAGTATAGCTCGGCGCTTTGGGCGCCGACTTTTGCTGAACGCCTGTTGCCACGTCGAATTTGACGACGCCATGATAGCGATCGGCGGAGTTTTCAGCCGGCGCATAGCCCTTGCCCTTTTGCGTCACGACATGCACAAGGACCGGACCGGGCTCGTCTGACTTGGCAAGATTCTGCAGCACTGGAAGCAGATGATCGATGTTGTGCCCGTCGATTGGACCGACGTAATAAAAACCTAATTCCTCGAACAACGTGCCCCCGCCGGAAATGATGCCGCGGGCATATTCCTCGGCTCGCGCCGCCATCTTCTGCAGACGGTTAGGCAGAATGCGCGAAACGTCTTTGGCGAAATGGCGCAATGAACGGAATGAGGTTGAGGATAGTGATCGCGATAGGTAAGCCGACAGTGCGCCGACAGGCGGTGCGATCGACATATTGTTGTCATTTAAAATGACGATCAGTTTGGTATCGAGCGAACCTGCATTGTTCATCGCTTCATAGGCCATGCCAGCCGACATGGAGCCGTCGCCGATGACAGCAATGGCCGCCCGCTTGCGACCCTGCATTTCGCTGGCGACCGCCATGCCGAGGGCGGCGGAAATCGAGGTCGAAGAATGTGCGGTGCCGAACGGATCATACTCCGACTCGGAACGTTTGACAAAGCCTGATAGGCCGCCGCCCTGACGCAGGGTACGAATTTGGTCGCGGCGGCCGGTCAAAATCTTATGCGGATAGGCTTGATGGCCCACGTCCCAAATGAGGCGGTCGTAAGGCGTATCGAAGACATAATGAATCGCCACTGTCAGCTCGACGACGCCAAGCCCAGCTCCCAAATGGCCACCGGTGACCGACACAGCATCTATGGTCTCCTGGCGCAATTCGTCCGCCAATTGCCGCAGATCCGAAGGATCGAGCTGGCGCAATTGAGCCGGCGTGACGACGCGGTCGAGCAAGGGGGTCTTACTGGTCAAGAGACTGGGCCTTTACCTATTATGATCGGGCCACGGCCCTGCGATTAGTTTCTCAAACATAGCGCCAAGGGACGTGACAGTTCACTGTATATCCGAATCCGGCTGCTTATAGGCAAAACGCTGCCGAAGTGCCACCCCTTTTCCCTGAAGTAACGGTGTGAATTAGCAGCAAAAGCCCCGAAATGCTTGATCAAAACGTCAGATTATTGCGCGTTGCACCATAGAAGATCTGAGTTAGCCCCGCTTTGGGGCATTTTAAGTGGCAACTAAGGACGATTCTGTGTAAACGGTGCTTTCAGTCCAAGCTTATTACAGCGTCGCTTGTCTGTTGCGATCCGGCCCGAAGGCTGAGTGCCAAGCTAGGATATTTGTTGCTAGTTTTGTAGAACAGAGTGGATCGATTGTATGCGGGTAGTTCTAGCTCAGCCGCGCGGTTTTTGCGCCGGTGTCGAACGTGCGATTGAGATCGTCGAGCGCGCTATTGAGCGTTTCGGCCCACCAGTCTATGTCCGACATGAGATCGTGCACAACCGACATGTGGTCGAGGGCCTGCGCGCCAAGGGCGCGGTCTTTGTCGAAGAACTCGATGAGATTCCGGAAGGTCGTTACGCCATCTTCAGCGCCCATGGAGTTTCTAAGACGGTTGTCCAGGCAGCGCGCGAGCGTGGCCTTAATGTCATCGACGCAACTTGCCCGTTGGTGTCCAAGGTTCATACCGAAGGCACCCGCTATGCAGATCAAGGCCGTCAAGTGATCCTGATCGGCCATGCCGGCCATCCCGAAGTCGAAGGCACGATGGGTCAAGTACCGGGTGGCGTGCTCCTTATCTCGACGGCTGAAGATGTGGCAAGGCTTGAGGTCAAGGATCCGAGCAAGCTTGCCTATATCACTCAGACCACACTGTCGGTTGACGATACCAAGGC
>CAYOYT010000123.1:0-6782 GCA_964408245.1 uncultured Dongia sp.
GTATATAGCTCTGTCACTTCCGGCGGGCAGGCCGGCATGATGAAGGTCTTCTGGCCCTCTGGGAGAACAATTTCTGGCGCCTTGGCGAAAGTTTCGTCAAGGAACTTATCCGAGCCGGCGATGCCGTTGGCGTATTTCGCGAAGTCAGAGATCAGGGCCGCATTTTCCGGATCCATGATGAAGTTTTGGAATTTCTTCGCATTCTCGATGTTCTTGGCACCTTTCACCACCGCGACATTATCCATCCAAACAGCGATGCCTTCCTTCGGATAGCCATAGACAATCTTGTTGTTCTGAAGCCGCGCGCGCATCGACGCGCCATTCCAATTCATCCCAGCCATCAGATCTTCCTTGGCATATTTCTCGACGTTGCCGTAATCCATCGAGATCCAATCTGGTTTCGCCTTCATCAGCGTGTCGCGCGCTTCCTTGAGATCGTCCTTATTACCATTACAGATCGGATTCTTGCCCTTATAGGCAAGGGCCGCAGCCATAACATCGCTCATTTCCGGAACGACGTTGACCTTGCCTTTAAGTTCGGCCGGCGTGTCGAACAGAATCGCCCAGGTGTTGGGATCACCCTGATAGACTTTGGTGTTGACCGTGACACCGGTCGTACCCCACTGCCATGGAACCGTGTAGTTACGGCCCTTGTCAAATTCGACATCGACCCAGCGCGTGTCCATGTTCATGAAGTTCGGCATGGTATTTGGCTTGGTCTCTTCCAGCAGACCTTCCTGCACGAAGATCGGCACGAAGTTCGAGCTGGGCACCACGATGTCGAAGCCGTGACCGCCCGCCTTGATTTTGGCAAGTGCTACGTCGTTCGAATCATAATCCGTCACCGTCACCTTGACGTTGTTCTCTTTGCCGAATTTCTCGATCAGCTTGGGATTGGTGTAGTTGCCCCAGTTGTAGATGTTCAGCTCGCCGGCCGCAGGTGATGCAGAGGCGGAGCTGGTGGCTTCGCTCGTCGCCGCCTCGCTGGTGGCCGTCGATGCAGATTCGCTGGTCGCTGTGGAAGCACCTCCCGAGGCGGCTTCTTCCTTCTTCTCACCGCAGGCGCTGAGCGCCAACATGATGGTGACGGCCATGGCCGAGCTTTTGAATGCCTGTAGATGTGTCACGTGATCCTCCAACTTGCTGCTGCATCGCCCCTCTCTGGGGCATTTTCTAGTCCCAACCAACGCCTAACCGATGTTCGGGCCAGCAACGATGCAAAAGCCCATCGGTCAGTCATGTTTTCTTCCTGTTAAGCAGGAAGAATATCGTCACCATCAAGATCGATATCGCGAGGAAGCACGACGAAATGGCGTTCATTTCTGGTGACACGACACGTCGCAATTGTCCCAGCATATAGGTGGGCAGTGTGTCCTGTCCGCCCGATTTGACCAATTCCGTGATCACGACGTCATCCAGAGAAATGACGAAGGCTAGCATGCCGCCAGCAAGAATACCCGGCCACAGCAATGGCAGCGTGATACGCCAGAACGTCCGAAAAGGTGTCGCATAAAGATCGGCAGCTGCCCGTTCAAGAGAGAGATCCATGTTTTCGAGGCGCGCTCGAATCGGCAGATAAGCGAAAGGAATGCAAAAGGCGGTATGCGCTGCCAGTAGATAGCCGAGCCCCGTATAGCCGGTCACATTCTTGATCGCCGCGAAGAAGATGAGCAATGCGACACCGGTGACAATTTCCGGCACCATCAGCGGTTGGTTAATGAAGGCGTAAATGAAGGTAAGACCCGGGAACGGTTTGGTCCGGGTCGTGGCGATTGCCGCCAGCGTGGCAACAAGGGTTGAGACAATGGCAGCAAAGGCGGCAATAGTCAGCGAGCGGATCGACGCATCCTGAACCTGATCATTGGCCCA
This sequence comes from uncultured Dongia sp., assembly GCA_964408245.1. GTDB lineage: Bacteria > Pseudomonadota > Alphaproteobacteria > Dongiales > Dongiaceae > Dongia. The sequence goes on from CAYOYT010000123.1 coordinate 1,870, forward strand.
AGCTGATTCATACCAACGCCAGGAGAAGCCTTCCCAGATTGCGACCGAGGTGCCAACATTGAAGGAATAGACCACCAGCGTCAGAATTGGTGCATAGAGCATAAGGAAGCAAAGCGTCGCGATCGTCGGAAAGCCGGTCTGCTGTTTGACATCGAAGCCGCGGCCGAATTTGCGCTTTATCACACGAGAGCTTTTGGTGTTGGAGGCGCTCTTAGCTTTATCAGCCATGGCGCGCCTCCGTCTTGGAGGCATTCTTCACATAGAACAGCAGAGCGATCATGACGATGGCCATCAGCGTGATCGAGAGCGCTGAACCGAGCGGCCAATTGCGCGCTTGGCCAAATTGCATGTCGATGAGATTACCCAACATCAGATTGCGCCCGCCGCCCAGCACGCGGGGTGTCACATAAGCGCCAAGCGACGGGATGAAAACCAGGATTGATCCGGCGATGACACCTGGCTTAACCAGTGGGAAGATGACATGTCGCAGCACGCGCCAACGCGTGGCGTAGAGGTCATAGCCAGCTTCGACGAGCCGGAAGTCGATCCGCTCCATGCTGGCATAGAGTGGCAGCACCATCAGCGGCAGATAGACGTAAAGCAGACCCATCATCACCGCGAAATCGGTAAACATGATCTGGATCGGCGCATCAATGATGCCAAGACCGATCAGCACCGAGTTGACGATACCCTCGTTGCGGATCACCTCCATCACCGCGAATGTGCGGATGAGCAGATTAGTCCAGAAAGGGATTGTGATGAGAAACAGCCACAGATCGCGGGATTTCTCGTTACGCGTTGCGATAAAATAGGCCGTCGGAAATCCGAAGGCGAGCGCCATGAGAGTCGAAAGCAAGGAGAGCTTCACCGAGCGCCACAGGATCTGCATATGCGCATCGGCGATTGTCACCTCGTCACTGAAGATATCCTTTTGGAACACGACGCTATACCAGCCATCGATGGAAAACTTCCATTCGACGCCACCATATCCGCCTTTAGTGAGGAAGGAGTAGACGACGACAATGATCAGCGGCCCGATCGCTGCGAAGAGCAGGATAATGAGGGCCGGCGCTGATAGAAACCAGCGGTTGCGGGTGTCGCGCCGATTCAATGCTGCCGCAGCGAGGACCGCCGGATTTGAAGATGATTTCCGGTCCGCCATGAGGGTTCAATCCTTCAGGATTTGCATGGCTTCAGGCGCAATACGTAAGCCCACCTGATCACCCACCTTCACGATCTCCTGATGGCCACGGCGGTTTTGCACACGTGCCGTCACTTGTTTGTCGGTGCCATCGATAGCGACATGGAACGTGGTATCAGTGCCGAAATAGACAATGTTGGCGATCGTACCTGAAAGATGCGCCTCAGAACCCGGTCGTACCAAATCGATGCGCTCAGGTCGGATCGCCAGTGTGACCATCGAGCCGACGCCAACATTGGCGGCAACGGGGTGACTGATGACAATGCCTGAAGACAGCTTCATCTGAGCGTCATTGGCAATTCGCTGTACCACCTCGGCCTCGATAAAATTCGTCTCACCGATAAAATCGGCGACAAAGCGCACCGTCGGTCGCTCGTAGATTTCGCTCGGTGAACCGATCTGTAGGATCTTGCCCTTCGACATGACCGCGATGCGGTCCGACATGGTGAGCGCCTCTTCCTGGTCGTGCGTCACAAAAACAAAAGTGATGCCTGTCTCGGTCTGCATGCGCTTCAACTCAATTTGCATCTCCTTGCGCAGCTTCAGATCAAGTGCCGAGAGCGGCTCATCGAGCAGTAGGACCTTGGGCCTCGGGGCAAGAGCGCGCGCCAGTGCGACGCGCTGTTGCTGACCGCCAGAGATCTGGCTGGTGCGGCGATCTTTCAATTCCTCCATGCGGACAAGTTTCAGCATCGCCGCCACCGTCTGCTGCACCTGAGTCTTGGGCTTGCCCAGCATTTCGAGGCCGAAGGCAATGTTCTGCCCCACGGTCATGTGCGGAAAGAGCGCGTAGGATTGGAACACCGTATTCACGTGACGTTTATAGGGCGGCAGATGTGCCACCTCGTCACCTTCGAGCAAGATCGAGCCATCGCTTGGCATCTCGAAACCCGCGATCAGCCGCAACAGCGTGGTCTTGCCACATCCCGACGGCCCCAACAGCGTAAAGAATTCATTTTGGCGGATTGTAACCGACACGCTGTCCAGGGCGCGGACCTCTGACCCTGCGGTCCCGAAGATTTTGCTGACGTTCTTAGCTTCGACGGCCACAGCAGCTGACACGATAGATAGCCCCCGTCCTAGTTTGCGCCATCCCCCCGTTCCGCCTGAAGCCGCCCTTGCCGAGCCATTCCGCGGTCGTGGCCATATTTTGGGCCACAATTTTGCGCAAAACCAAGATTAGGCATTCGGATGGCTAGGTCAATCGCGGCGTTGCACAAAAGTGAATTTTGTTGGCCCGTTTTCCTCGTTGGATGCGCGCTCATGATTTCCCTCGCGCGCAATTCCACCTGACGACTTTCTCGTCAGCGCATAACGATCGGCGCTTCGCGCATGCAAAAACACTATCCTTTCGGTCAATCGCAGGATGAGATCATTAGCGCGTTTTCTGCGTGACGCTGTTAGATTGCGCGCCACACGATACCTCTTCGACCCTCGCGGATCGCCTGATGACCACGAACCGAAACAAGAACAGACGCCAGCTTCCACCCCTCAATGCGCTGCGCGCCTTCGAGGCTGTGGCGCGGTTCCTGAGCTTCACCAAGGCCGCTGATGAATTGCTGGTGACACAGAGTGCCGTCAGCCGCCAGGTGAAGAACCTCGAAGACATCCTCGGTGTGGCATTGATCCTCCGAAAGGCACAGCTGGAATTGACCGAGGAAGGAAAACGCCTGTTACCGGTCCTCACCGATAGTTTCGACCGCATGGACGGCATCATCGGGTCGTTCCGGCGCCAGTCTAAGAAGCCGCCTTTAAGCCTCGCCGTGCCGCCCACCTTTGCCCGACGCGTGTTGCTGCCGCGCCTGCCGGAGTTCCAGCAAGCTAACCCTGATCTCGAAATCCGCGTCGAGACGCCGCCGGTCAATCCAGATTTCCGCAACTCAGGTCATGACCTCGCCATCCTGTTCGGCGAGATCGAGGCAGACGGGCTGATCGCTGATGTATTGATGCGCGAGCGATCCTCACCGCTCTGCTCGCCCGATCTGTTCAGGAAGGCCGGCTGGCCGGACGTGAAGACGATGATCGCCAAGGCGCCACTCCTTCATATTCGGCAAGGGAATGATTCCTGGCATGATTGGCGGATGATTGCGCGCCAGGTAGGCCTTGCTGGCGTGCCGGTCGAGCGCGGCGTGGTGCTAGAAACAGCCGATCAGGCCGTGCAGGTCGCCCTTTCCGGGGGTGGTGTCACCGAGGTCGATCCGCGTCTCTGTGCCGAGGAAGTAAAGAGCGGTCAGCTGATGGCGCCGTTCGACATCAGCATCATGACCGGCCGCACCTATATCCTCGTCTGCCGGCCGGACGAGACCGATCTCGCCCGCATCGCCGCTTTTCGCGCATGGGCGCTGTCGGCATTGATCGAATCCAATATTCCAGAAGTGCTTCAGCCGAAGGCTTCATGAACGCACAGGAAATTCAGTCCCGCATCCTTTACCGCGATGCGCTGATGCTGGTGATCGACAAGCCGGCGGGGCTTCCGGTTCATGCCGGCCCCGGCGGCGGCCCCAATCTGGAGCACAGCTTCGAACACTTGCGCTTCGGCCTGCCCAAACCGCCCGCCCTTGCCCACCGCCTGGATCGGGATACGTCAGGCTGCCTTGCCTTGGGGCGGCAACATAAAGGCCTTTCACGGTTGGGTAAGCTGTTCCAGGAGGGTCTGATCGGCAAGACCTATTGGGCGGTGACGACAGAAGCGCCCCCGGAAGGATCCGGCACAATTTCAGCGGCCATGAAGAAGCTTACCACCCGCGCCGGGGGCTGGCGCATGATCGTTGTGGGTGAGGGTGAGAAGGATGCCCAGAAGGCCGTCACGAATTATAAGGTGATTGGATCGGGTGGCGGCTATTGGTGGCTTGAATTAAATCCCAAGACCGGGCGAACCCATCAGATTCGCGTCCATCTCGCGCATTTGGGCTGCCCCATACTCGGAGAGCCGCAATATCTGGCTCCTGGCTCGGTCAAGTCCCAGGTCAAATTGCACCTGCATTCCCGGTCCCTTACCCTCCCTTTATACCCCAAAAAAGACCCGATCCGGGTTGAGGCGCCGGCTCCACATCATATGCTTCCCGCCTTGCGAGCCTGCGGATTGGTTACCGGCTAACCCCCTCAGCCGGCTAACATGGCGGGCTGGGGACTTGTCATCCCGGGATCGCCCTTATATAACCCGCCCGCACGGCCTTAAGAATGCGTCCAAGGCGAACCACAGGGCATGCCCAAACGCAGCCGAATGCATAATCATTTCAATAGGATACTGAAATGCCCAAGATGAAAACGAAGAGCAGCGCCAAAAAGCGCTTCAAGCTCACTGCCTCTGGTTTGGTCAAATTCAAGCCGTCCCAGAAGCGTCACCGCCTTATCAGCAAGCCGACAAAGATGAAGCGCCAGGCCCGCCGTGGCGAGGTCATGGCCGATGTTGATGCCAAAAAGGTCATCAAATTCTTCATCCCCAACGGTCTTTAAGACGCTTTTTGACGGAGAACTAAAATGGCTCGTACCAAGCGGGGCGTTACCTCCCACGCCCGCCACAAAAAAGTGCTCGAGATGGCCAAGGGCTATGTCGGGCGTTCCTCCACGAATTATCGCATTGCGATTGAAAAGGTCGAAAAGGGCCTGCAATACGCGTATCGTGATCGTCGCGCCAAGAAGCGTGACTTCCGCGGCTTGTGGATCCAGCGCATCAATGCCGGCGTCCGGGAGCACGGCCTCACCTATTCGC
>CAYOYT010000124.1:0-6780 GCA_964408245.1 uncultured Dongia sp.
CTCTCGGGCATGACCGGCACGGCCATGACGGAAGCGCCGGAATTCTCCGATATCTATGGCTTAGATGTCGTTGAGATCCCAACCAACGTCGCCGTCGCGCGTAAGGATTACGACGACGAAGTCTACCGCACGGCGGGGGAGAAGTTCAAGGCGATCACGGAGTTGGTCGAGGAATGCCGCGTCCGCAACCAACCGGTGCTGGTTGGCACGGTCTCGATCGAGAAATCGGAACTCCTTTCTGATTATCTCAAGAAGAAAAAGATCCCGCATTCGGTTCTGAATGCCCGCTATCACGAGCAAGAAGCCTATATCATCGCCGATGCTGGCGTGCCGGGTGCTGTGACCATCGCCACCAACATGGCCGGCCGCGGTACCGACATCCAGCTTGGCGGCAACGTGAAGATGCGCGTTGAGCGCGAACTCCAAGACATTCCGACCGGGCCCGAGCGCGACGCGAAGATTGCTGCGATCGCCGCTGATGTTGAGGTCAAGAAGAGGGTGGCGCTGGAAGCTGGCGGCCTGTTCGTGATCGCGACGGAGCGCCATGAAAGCCGGCGCATAGATAACCAGCTGCGTGGTCGGTCCGGCCGTCAAGGCGATCCAGGTGCCTCGCGCTTTTTCTTGAGTCTTGAAGACGATCTGATGCGCATCTTCGGTTCCGAGCGCATGGATACGATGCTGAAGCGGCTAGGCCTCAAGGAGGGTGAAGCGATTGTCCACCCCTGGATCAACAAGGCGCTGGAAAAAGCGCAGCAAAAGGTCGAGGCGCGCAACTTCGAGATCCGCAAGAACCTGCTGAAGTTCGACAACGTCATGAACGACCAGCGCAAGGTCGTTTATGAACAGCGCCGCGAGATGATGGCGGCGGAAGAACTAAAGGAAGAAGTACTCTCGATGCGCCATGAAGTCGTCGAAGAGTTGATCGGCCGCTACGTGCCGGAGAAGGCCTTCGCGGAGCAATGGGATACCAAAGGCCTTCATGAAGAAGTGCTGCGTATCTTCGCACTCGATCTGCCGTTCGTGGAGTGGGCCAAGGAAGAAGGCATCGCTGACGAAGCGATGCGGGAGCGTCTCGTCGAAGCCATTGACCGTAAGATGGCGGAAAAGGCGGCCAATATCGGGCCGGATCTGATGCGCGCCATCGAGAAATCACTCGTGTTGCAGGTGCTTGATCAGAATTGGAAAGAACATCTCCTTAACATGGATCATCTGCGTCATGCTATCGGCCTGCGCGCCTATGGCCAACGCGATCCCTTGAACGAATACAAACGCGAAGGCTTCGAAATGTTCGAGGCCATGCTCGACCGGCTGCGCGAGCAGGCGACCTCGATGCTGTCGCATATCGAAGTGCGAGCGGAGGCGCCGCAATCGGCGGCCCCGGCGCAATTGCAATCAGCCGCGCCGGAAACAGTCCTTGAGAACGGGATCGACAAGAACAATCCCGCGACCTGGGCCAATCTCAACCGCAATGCCGACTGCCCGTGCGGCTCGGGCAAGAAATACAAACACTGCCACGGCCAATTGACGGCGTGACGAAAAAAACCGCCGCCTCATTCCCTGAGGTGGCGGGCTCTATCCTCGCGTCATGGTCGGCGTAGGCCGACCATCCACGACTTTTGTTGTCTGCCAACTTATCCCGCGAATTTGTCGGTCGCGGTGATGAGCTGGTTCATGATGCCCGGCTCATCGAAGGCATGGCCAGCATCGTCGACGATGACAAACTCTGCCTCTGGCCAGGCTTTGTGCAATTCCCAGGCAGTGACGGCTGGGGTGCAGACGTCGTAGCGGCCCTGAATAATGATGCCTGGAATCTTCTTCAGCTTTCCGGCATCGCGGATGAGCTGACCGTCATCCATCCAGCCGCCATGACTGAAGTAATGATTCTCGATCCGTGCAAAGGCGAGGGCGAACTGATCCTGGCCGTAGGACGTGCTGTTCTGTTTGCTGGGCAAGAGCTTGATCGTGCTGCCCTCCCAAATGCTCCAGGCGCGGGCTGCCTCGATCTGCGCCTCAGGATTCGATCCGGTCAGACGCTTTTTGTAAGCTGCCACCAGATCACCGCGCTCAGCTTCTGGAATGGGCGCCAGGAAGAGTTCCCAGAGATCCGGGAAAAGGTTCGAGGCCCCATTCTGATAGTACCAATCGATCTCGCGCTTCTTCAGCGTGAATATGCCGCGCACGACCAGTTCGCTGACCTGGGCGGGGTGAGTCTCTGCATAGGCCAGTGCCAAGGTCGATCCCCAGGAGCCGCCAAACACAAGCCATTTATCGACACCCATGATGGCGCGCAGGGACTCCATATCCTTGACGAGGTCCCAGGTCGTGTTGTTCTCGAGGCTGGCATGTGGTTTCGAGCGACCACAGCCACGCTGATCGAACAGCAGCACGCGGTATTTCTTGGGATCAAAGAGCCGGCGGTGATGTAAGCTGCAGCCGGCACCGGGACCGCCATGCAGGAAAACGGCGGGCTTACCTTCAGGATTGCCGCTTATTTCCCAGTAAACTTGATGACCATCACCCGTATCGAGATAGCCGGTGCGATAGGGTTCGATCGCCGGATAAAGCGTGCGCATCATAGAAATCCGTTCTGAAGACGTGGAAATGGCGGGTGAGCTGCCCTTCAGCATTAGGCGATCTTGCCGGATCGAGCAAGATCGCCCCGTAACGGGGTTGGGGTAGCCGCTACTCCGCTTTCACCCCGTCCAGAGCCAGATCACCGCTTTCAATTGCCTGGCGTAGGGCGGCGATGCCTAGTTCGACCTCTTCAGCCATCTCTCGGGCGCGCCGGATATCGGCAACATCCATCTCTCCGATTGGGCTGCGCTTGCCGCTGGCAAGATCGACGATCTGGGCGAGGTAGCGGCCACGCAATTTGGCAAGGAGTCTGGCCACGCGCTGCACCTCGATGGGCGTGCAGGAGCTGACCGCATGTGCCGTTTCGGCGCGCGTAAAGGCGCGGATGTCGGAATTGAGGTGGTAAAGATATTGACCGACGCTTGGCACATTCTGGAATGCCTTGGCGCGGGTCTGCGATGGGTCTGCGCGGACCGGTTTGACCTCGGCAAAGCCTGCCGGTGGAACTTTGAACGCCGTCACATTGCTGGGATTTTGCGGCCGCCCGAGATTCTCCTCTACACGGCTGCGATCATTAAGCTTTTCGATGTCAGTGCGTTTTGAGAACATGGATAACATGGGCAGAATCTTCCTCTTGCTCTTAAGATCAACTCAAGATGATGCAAGCGATGTGCCGCCCCAATTTTCAGGCAAAGACGAAGAGGTTGCTGCCGCGTTCGCGCGCCTGGAGCATGGCGTCGGTGGCGCGTGACAAGAGGCCTTTGGCACCTGTGGCGCTGGTGGGATAAAGCGAGATGCCGATCGCCACGTTGACCGAGTGCGAGCCGGATTCGGTGCTAAGGGGTTTAGCGAATTCCTCGATGATCTTTTCCGCGACGATCTGGATGTCTTCGACCCGCGGCATTGATTCGGCAAGGATCGCCAATTGCTGCTGCTCGAAACGGGCAATGGTGTCGCTGCCGCGCAGGATCGGCGTTATCCGCTCAGCGAGTTCTCGCACAGCGAGGCTGCGATAGGAACTTTCTTCGCTCTGGCTGTCTTCGTGTTGGCGGTTGGGCAGATTTCCTATATCGATCAGAAGGACGGCGAAGAAATCGCGGTTCCGCTTCGCCCGCCGCACCGCCAACGCCAGGATTTCCCAGAACAAAATCTGGCTGGGCAGGCCCGTCACCGGATCGAATAGGCGCAAGCGAGCCAGCTGACGTTCTGATTGGCGACGCGCCAGCGCATAGCGCACCGCGCGGCGCAGCAGCGGGCCGGAAAGCTCGGCGAGCGACAGCACATCGGTGGCGCCAGCTGCAAGGGCGGCCTGTGCCACCTGCGACACTTCGTTATCGACAAGGCCGATGACCGAGCCACTCCTGGAAATGACAGGAATAGCGGCGAGCAGATTATGATGGCTGGTACCGCCACCGCGTAGATCATAGAAGGCGACAGCTTGAATGCCGGCCTGGGCCAGCGCGCGGGACGCTTTTTTCGGATCGTTGACGACAGCAAAGGCCAGCGATTCCTCCTGTGCGAGATACTTGATCCGCTCGGCCAGTACTGAATCGCCTGTGAGAGCAACCAGTGTCACCACTTGATCGGCCAGGGAAGGGACTGGGGTGTCGCTGGGCATCGTGAACTCTTTATCCGGTTTGCATCCCGAACGGTGACAGAGGCAGATGTCGCTGGCAAGACCACGGGGTATGACCATTACGGGGTAACGCAAATGGGCAAGGCGGCTTGCCAAGAGCTCTTGCCCTGGGCTAAGCGGGCTCCATGCGCCTTGATGACGATATCGAAGAATTGTTTGCCCGCGTGCCGCTTCTGGCGTGCATGCCCCGAGATGCATGGCACGTCTCGCCGCTGGGTGGCATGACCAATCGCAGCTACCGGCTGCAGGCGGGTGCACTTGATCTCGTCTTACGTTGGCCTGGCGCCAGTGCATCGCGCTATCTCAACCGCAGCGCCGAGCCGGAGAATGTCCAAGCTGCTGCGATGCTTGGGCTCGCGCCGTCTGTTCTTGCTGCGGATGCACAGGCTGGTTGGTACATCACTGCCTTCGTCACCGGCGCCATGCCGCTCACCGCTACTGATTTTACCGAACCGACGACGTTTGACGCGGTTGTCTTGTTGCTGACAAAGCTGCATCGCTCTGATGTTTCGTTTCCGTTCGAACAGGGTTTGTTCGCGGCGATCGACCTCTATATTAGTCTCGCTCCCACACCATTGATGCATGAAGCGCGGCGGGCGTTGGAGCCGGCGCGCCTCGCTCTGCTCAAGAATCCGCTGACGCGCGTCGCCTGCCATATTGATCCAAGTCCGGCAAATTTTCTGCGCGCGGCGGACGGAAGGTTGCTTCTGATCGATTGGGAGTTCGCTGCGATGGAAGAGCCGCTGTGGGATCTCGCGGCGATCACCGTGGAGCCTGGCCTCGATATGAATATGGCGCGGCCACGGATCGAGGCACTGATCGGCGCCGCGCAATGGCCGCGTTTCGAGCTCTACAAGACATCCCTTAATCTGGTCGCGGCCAGTTGGTGCGAAGCGGAGTTGGTTGCCGCCAACGATTCGCCAGATCTGGTCGCTTTACGCGACGATCGACTTTCGACTCTGCGGCAGCGTCTTAGCGATCCGCGCCTCCAGGAATGGCTGCGCAACTCTTAAGCAGCAATCGATGATGTGAGCCCCGCACCTCTTGGAGGGAGAGGGGATTGGTTGACAAAAGGCCTCAAGCTGCCGGATATTGGGTGTACTCAACGGGGTGCCCCGGTTTGCAGGGGCTGAGAGAAGCGGAAGCGCGCTTCAACCCGCGGAACCTGATCCGGGTCATGCCGGCGGAGGGATATGAGTCAGCGATTTGAGCGCAACCGCCCCAATCACGACCTTCTCTCCCTTCGGCGCCCTAGCGGAGGAGATGACGTCATGCGCTTGCGCAACCTGCTGCTTTTGATCCTGTGCATCTCGGCTACGATATCATCCGATGTACGAGCCGACGAGAAGCCAGTACTCATCATTTACACCTACAATTCCTTCACCAGTGAATGGGGCCCAGGCCCCGTGTTGGAGCAGGCGTTTGAAAGCGATTGTAGTTGCGACGTCAATTGGGTGGCGTTGGAAGATGGTGCTGCTCTTCTCGCGCGCCTGAAGCTCGAGGGCAAAAACACGAAGGCCGATGTCGTCATTGGCCTCGACACGAATCTCACCGTCGAAGCGAAAGCCACCGGCCTTATCGCCCCTCATGGCACTGACCTCTCGGATTTGAAGCTGCCGATCGTCTGGGATGATGCTGATTTCGTGCCCTATGACTGGGGTTACTTCGCCTTCATTTATGATAGCGAGAGGCTGAAAGATCCGCCTCAAAGCCTTGCCGATCTGATCGATGGCAAGGATACGCCCAAGGTGCTGCTGGAAGATCCACGCACCAGCACACCCGGCCTAGGCCTCGTCATGTGGATGAATAATGTCTATGGCGACAAGGCAGCCGAAGCCTGGGCTGGGCTGAAGCCGAAGATTCTCACTGTGAGCAAGGGTTGGAGTGAGGCTTACGGCCTTTTCACGCAAGGCGAGGCACCGCTGGTGCTCTCTTACACAACCTCACCCGCCTATCATCAGATCGTCGAGAAGACCGATCGCTATAAGGCGCTGGTGTTCCCGGAAGGCAATTACATGCAGATCGAAGTGGCAGCTGCGATTAAAGGCTCAGCTCATAGCGATCTTGCTAGATCCTTCCTCGCTTTCTTGATCTCGCCAGAGGCACAGAAGATTATTCCAACCACGAATTATATGTATCCGGTACGCGATATCGGTGCCGATCTTCCGTCGGAATTCTCAGCCTTGCCTAGACCGCAAAAATCTTTGCTGCTGCCAGCCGACGAGGCCGCTAAACATCGAGACGCCTGGGTGAAGGCATGGGTTGAGGGCTTCAGCCAATAATGCCTCTTCGCGTGCGTTTTCCGACTGGCCACATGGCGCAATGGTCTGCGACCGTTATCGCTGGTTGCAGCCTTGCTTTCATGTTGGCGGCAGGCGGCGTTGCTGTCTTCGTTCTGTTACTACAGGCCGGCGACGATCTCGCCGGCATATCGCTTATCTATCTTGGCAAGGTGCTGATTTTCACTTTGTGGCAGGCTCTGCTTTCGACCTTGCTATCAGTCGGCATCGCCATCCCTGTGACACGTGCCCTCGCACGGCGCCCTACCTTTCCCGGCCGTAGCTGGCTTC
>CAYOYT010000125.1:0-6734 GCA_964408245.1 uncultured Dongia sp.
CAGACATCGCTTATCACAATGGCTTGAAAGGTCTGCGATACGTCGCGACAGACTACAATAATGACAGTGCCGATAATCTGGCCGCGCGCGCCTATGCCGTTTATGTATTAGCGAAGGCAAAAGACGCTAAGCTGAGCGATCTCCGCTACGTGGCTGACAATTATCTGGACCGAATGCCGACCGGCCTTGCTTTAGCCCAGCTCGGTACGGCGTTGGCCCTCAACGGCGACATCGCGCGGGCCAACGCCGCTTTCGACGCTGCTTTGGTGGCAGCCAATAGGGTGCGGCGGCCCATGATGGATTATGGTTCAGATCTGCGTGATCTCGCGGCCATCATTACGTTGCTTAGCGAAGCCAAGTTGCCGGGGCGTGATGCCACGACTTATCTGGATACGTTGGCAAACCTTCAGGCGGCACGCGGCTATTTGAGCACGCAAGAGCAGGTTTGGATCTTGATGGCAGCAAAGGCGACAACCTCGTCCTCGCAGCCGGAAGTAAGCATCGATCGCGACGCAAAGTCGTCGGTGAAACAAACCAAGCCGTATTATCTGAGTATGGCGTGGCAAGAACTGGGCGCCGGTTCGGTCTTTACCAATACCGGCAAGGAGCCAGTTTATGCGAAGGCAACGGTTGCTGGTGTGCCAATTGCGGACCTGCCGCCGGAGCAAAGCGGGTTCATAATCAATCGCGTTTTCTACACGCTAACTGGCCAGCCGGTTGATCTTAAAAACGTCCGTCAGAACGATGTTCTCGTGGCAGTCGTTAGCGGCAAGATCACAGTAGATAACCAACGTCGTGCTCTTGTCGTCGATCTGCTTCCGGCTGGTTTCGAGATCGAAAATGAGCGACTTATCGATACGCGGCGAACTGGAGATCTCTCGTGGCTGCCAACGCTTAATTTGCTCAATTACAGCGAATTCCTAGACGACCGCTTTATAGGGGCGCTCGACGTCAATAGCACTAACGAAAACAATAGCTCCAAAGAAAGCGATAGCTTCAATTTGGCATATATGGTGCGGGCGGTGACACCAGGTAGTTATACTGTTCCTGCGGTCCAGATCGAAGATATGTATGCACCGGAGGTCAGAGCGCGCGGTGGTCGCGATGTTCTGGTTGTGGCGCCTTACTGACGTCCAACCATGTTGCAGTGGCGCCATCGCTTGAAGCTTGCGGCAGCCATCGTCAGCGGACTTGTTTTGCTGACGATGGCTGCCGGACTTTTGGCCGATGCTTTATTCCCGCCTTACATGGGTCGTCTACGGGATCATTCGACATTGGTATTGGCGTCGGATGATAGCGTGCTACGAGCGTTTGCAACCGCAGACGGTGCTTGGCGCTTTCCGGCCAAGGTTAAAGCAATCGACCCAAAATTTTTTCGATATCTAAAGACCTTCGAGGATAAACGCTTCGGCTGGCATCCTGGTGTTGATCCACTAGCGATCATGCGGGCTGGATATCAGGCAGTGTCTGCTGGAGAAGTCGTTTCGGGTGCCTCAACGTTGACCATGCAGACAGCACGGCTTCTTGAGCCGCGGCCGCGCGGGCTAGCAGCAAAAATAATCGAAGTGTTGCGCGCAATGCAGTTGACCTGGCATCTGGGTGGGGAAGGGGTACTTGATATCTACCTGACCCTTGCACCGTATGGTGGCAATCTCGAGGGTATTCGCGCGGCGAGCATCGGCTATTTCGGCAAGGAACCAAAACATCTGACGGAGGCGGAGGCTGCTTTACTGGTGGTGTTACCGCAGAGCCCTGAGAGGCTGCGGCCAGATCGTTTTCCCGAAGCGGCAAAGCGCGCGCGCGACAAGGTTCTCGCGCGTCTCCTCGTGGAGGGCGATATTGACGAGGCAACTTACCAAACAGCCGTGGGTGAATTATTACCGTCTCGGCGATTGCCTGCGCTCAGCGACGCTCCGCATCTTGCCGAACGACTGCGCCAAGAAATGCCACGCGAGCCGGTCATCCATACGACGATCGATCACGATCTCCAAAGCAATCTGCAAGAGTTGCTTGTACGTCGCTCGGTCAATCTCGAGGCCGGCGCCACAATCGCTGCAATTGTTGTCGGCAATAGCGACAGACGCGTTCTTGCTTATCTCGGCTCCGCCGATTACTTTGATCGACGTCAGTTTGGTCCCATCGATATGGTGACGGCGATTCGTTCTCCTGGATCGGCATTGAAGCCATTTATCTATGGCATGGCATTTGGCGAACTGGTGGTGCATCCCGAAACAATTATAATCGATCAACCGATGCGCTTTGGCGAATGGGCGCCGGAGAATTTCGATCATCTCTTTCGCGGTGAAATCTCGGCGAGAGAGGCATTACAGCTGTCGTTGAATTTGCCGGCTGTCACTTTAATGGATGCGATTGGAGCACCCCGCTTTGCCCAGAAGTTGGCCGATGCCGGCTTTCCCTTGCATCTGCCGAAAGATGCTGGTCGCCCGGGTCTGCCCATCGCACTGGGTGGCGTTGGCGTATCGCTTGAAGAAATGGTGGCGCTCTACGCGGCCTTTTCCGAGCAAGGTACCGCGCGATCCCTGCAGTTTATCAAAGGCGGGCAAGCCGCAACGGCCAAACCACTGATCGGGAAGGTGGGCAGTTATTACGTCACGCGTATTCTTGAAGACACGCCGCCACCGGCCAGCTGGCTCGCCAGCGTTAACCGGCGGCAGGCTAGCCGCATCGCCTACAAAACTGGTACGTCGTATGGCTACCGTGATGCCTGGGCTATCGGTTACACTCAAGATTACACGATCGGCGTTTGGGTGGGTCGCCCGGACGGCTCCTTTTCCGGCGGGCGCATGGGCCGGGATGCGGCAGCGCCTTTGCTCTTCGAGGCCTTCGATCAGTTGCCGCCGAGCCAAAGCGCTCTCCCGGGTATACCGCCCGAAGGCGTGCTGCTGGTTGGCAATACAAGCCTACCCGCAAATATGCAGCGCTACGATGTCGGACCTGTGGTGAGTTCAATCGGGCGATCACAGAACCGCTTAAGGATCAGCTTTCCCCTCGACGGTTCGACCGTTCCGCTTACTGAAAATGATGTGGTGATGCCATTCGTGTTGAAGGCCGAAGGTGGCAATTTGCCGCTACGTTGGCTCGTTAACGGGAAGCCGGTTAGTTCGCCACCCTATCTGCGCCAGGCGCAATGGGAACCGGACGGAAAAGGGGCGCAACGCGTTACCGTGATCGATTCTGGCGGTCGTTCGGCGAGCGCCGAGGTCTGGCTGAAATAGCTATTTCCAGAGACCCTCGCGTTTGAGATCGTCCATGACCTCGACGATACCCTGGCGCAGGATATCAACGGCGGTATCAATCTGCACACGATTAATGATAAGCGGCGGCGACATGACGACCAAATGCCCCCTTGGTCGGACGAGCAAACCCTTAGCCTGACATCTCTCGAAGATCTGCTTGCCGACCGCCCATTCTCCCGGTGGTACGGTCTTGCTTTTCTTATCCGAGGTGCATTCGACGCAGATCATGAAATGACTACCTCGTACGTCGCCTACCATGTCGATATCCATGAGTTGGCTCAGTCGTTCATGAAAATAGGGCCCGGTTCTGCGCACATGCTCGCAAATATCCTCGCGTTCGAAGATATCAAGATTTGCCATGGCAGCCGCACAGGAAACACGGTGTGCTGAGTAGGTATAGCCATTGGCGAAAATCTGCCCTCGCCCGGCCTTGTGGGTCAGCGGATTCGCTTCTTTAGTGAGTCCCAGATCAACCGAAGGATGGATAAGATGCGCACGATCTTTGGCGGCAAGATCGGCCGCATCAAAAACGACATTAGGCAGCATGAATAGACTCCCGGGTGGGCGTTAGTTAGTCGCTATAGATTTCTTGGCGAGAGCTTTGGCATCGTCCATTTCGTCTTCTGTCATATTGGCAGTGAGAACGGAGAGCATTTGCTGTGCCCAGATAACTGTGCGATCACCGGCCGGTCCATTGGCAGCAAGGCTTGCCCAGCGATAAGCCTCGATATTGTTTTTAGGAACGGTAGGGCTGTTAGAATAGAGATTAGCTGCCTGATATTGGCCCTTGATATGCCCCTTCGAGGCCGCTTTCAGATACCATTGGAGCGCCTGTGTGTCGTCCTGGGGCACGCCTTGGCCATAGTCGTACATGTTCCCAACTAGAACTTGCATATCCGTATCGCCGGCGTCGGCCTGGGATTTGAAGATTGACAGGGCTTCTCCGTAATTTCCCTGCTCAAAAGCCGCCCAACCGGATGCCATCTTATCCTTGCCGGTGCTGGCACCTCTACCTAGATTGGCCTGCTCATTGATCGAATCTGGCGTCGCTGTATCAGCAGCGGGGTGCGCCGGTGTAATGCTTGCAGCAAGCGGTGCAACGGCGGCACTCGGCTGCGGCTGGCTTTCTGTTGCCGGCTGCGTGGTTACGGGTAAGGCCGGAGCGACATCGGTGCCACCACCGATGATTGGCGTGGTTGCCGGAACCGAGGAGGCCGGCTCGACCGCAGCTGATTGGACGCTCGGTGCATTGCCGCAGCGACGATAGGCGATTCCGAGCAATGATTTCGGCATCGATTGCGGGATACTAACAAGGGTCATCTTATCGGGGGCGCTATGTTGATAAGAGTATTTCTGCGGCACCCCGTCACTGCCCATGGCATTAACGACAATATTGTTCTCGAAAATCTGATATGTGGTGGCAAGGCGAACCGCGACCTGACCATCAAACCAGGAAAGCGTTTCGCTATCAGTGAATTCAATGCCACCGCTCTTAGGACAGCCAAGGGATGGCCCTTGCCACTGTCCTATTAGCCAGTTTCCGTCGACTCGTGAGGGAGTAGATTGCGTCGGTGCCACTGAGGCCTGTTGTACCGCTGGCGCAGCCATTGCCGCGGATGGCGCTGCGCCGTCAGATTGTGTCGCTGGCATGGTCAGTGTGCTATTGCCGAGGTCGAGGGCGATTGGTGCGTCGTTGCTTTGGCTCGCTTCAGTGGGTACTGGTGCTGTCGCGGGGGCATCGGGAATGACGAGGGCGCTACTGTCAACGGTCGTAGGTTGTGGAGCCGCAGAGGACGCGACATCAACTGGTTCGGCTAGATTGCCGGTTGTGGTTGGTGTACTGAAGCTTGGTAATGGCGCCTGCGCACTCGCGTCTACCGGAGTGGTTGCCGGTCGCAAATGTGCGAGGAGAGAGGCAGATTGCTGATCGCCGAGCGCGGCTGCTTTCTCGTACCATTGCTGAGCGAGATTGATGTCGTAAGCAACGCCGTGACCGGTAGCATATTGATTACCGAGATTGCGCATAGCGAGCGGCATCCCCTGTTGCGCCGCCATCTCATACCAACGGACCGCCTCGGCATTATCTTCCGGTACGCCCAGACCATGGTCGTAGAGTGCGCCGATGCTATTCTGCGCAATAGCGTCGCCAGCTTCGGCCAAGGGTAGCCAAGCGTCATAAGCGACTTTGAAATCGCCTTTATAATAAGCGCCGACGCCGGTCTGATAGTCAGCCCAGGCTGGCAAAGCCACTATCAACGCCGCTCCAACTGAAACGGCGAGGCGCAAGCAGCCGCCGACTATAAGATTGCGCGTGACTTGAACCACAGATACCCCCCAAAGCCTTTCAAATTCTTTACCATAGCGTCGCAGAATGGCGGAACAATCCTGAAAACAGCTTGTCACCCATCGTAGACTCATGTGTTAGCATCCAACCCGATTTTCGTAGCTGAGGGAAGTATGTTGCGTAAGGCGCGAAAGCCACTGAGTTGGCCAGTCCTGGCTATTTTTGTGGCTCTGAATGTAGGTTCAGCAGCTACACCTACCGATGCCCGCAGCGTCAATATGCTGGTCGACGCAACCCATGGCACAGTATTGCGGGCTGATGGTGCCAATGCTCTTTGGTATCCGGCCTCATTAACAAAAATGATGACTGCCTTCATGGTTTTTGAAGCAGCTAAGGCGGGAAAACTCCAGTTCAGTGATAAAATCACCGTTTCTGCCCACGCCGCCGGCCAATCACCTACTAAGTTCGGCTTAAAGACCAACCAAAAGATTACGGTAGAACAAGCCCTTACGGCTATGATTGTGGTATCGGGAAATGATGCTGCGGTTGCTCTTGCCGAAGCGATTGGCGGCAACGAAGAAAATTTCGCGCGCATGATGACGAATACTGCGCATCGGATCGGTATGACGCGCAGTGAGTTCAGGAACGCGTCTGGCCTCCCAGATGCGGGCCAGGTAACAACAGCACATGACATGGCCGAACTCGCCATGAGCATTCTCGACAATTACCCCGAGCATTATCATTTCTTCGGTAAACGTAGTGTCACAATCGGTAGCCGCACCCAGCCTTCCGTCAACGGCATCTTGTCGTCTTATCAGGGCGCGGACGGCATGAAGACGGGGTTCACCTGTGGATCAGGCTACAATCTCGTCGCCTCCGCGCAGCGCGAGGGTCGTCGGCTTATCGGGGTCGTTCTCGGCGCCAGCGGTCGCGGCGAACGTACGGCGCTCATGACCCAACTGCTGAATAACGGTTTCAAAGAGTCGGAAAATGATCAACCGAAACTGCGCGATATATCGATTAAGGTTGCTGCGAACGAGCAGGGAGCGCCGCCCATCGTCCTGAAAGGCAGTGATTGCGACCAGAAAGTAGCCGAGGAAGGAAATTCGACTATCACATCGACAGCCCGCATTTCGGGCTGGGGGATTGTATTCGGTGCTTTTCCAAAGAAGGCTCAGGCTGAAAATAAAGTG
>CAYOYT010000126.1:0-6706 GCA_964408245.1 uncultured Dongia sp.
GGCTGGTATTCTTCATCGCGTCTTCGACGCGTTTGTTGACTGCCTTATCCTTGGCAGCAACGATTTCCATGACGCTGGCGCCCTTGACGACGCTACCATCCAGACGGGTATAGGTGCCGTGATAGATGTCGACCATGCCGGCTTGGTCGTAATAATGCGAGTTGTGCGTGTTATCGCTAAAGCAATCGTGCTCTTCTTCCGGGTCATGGAGCATGAGGCCGAGCTTGGTGCGCTCACCGGCCAATTCGCCATAAGAGAGGCTGCCAAGACCGGTAAGGATACCGGCGATGCCTTCATTGGCGTCGCCCTTAAGCAGCCGCTGACGCGCAGCACCGTCCTTGTTCCAGATAGCGTGCATTTGTCCGAGATCGTCGATCAGGAGATCGGTCACCGCTTTCAAATAGGCGGCGCGACGATCGCAATTGCCATTGCTGCAGTTCTTGGTGTCATAATCGGTCACCGGACGCTTGCCCTTACCGGCGCCCGTGCCGTTGAGATCCTGGCCCCAGAGAAGAAACTCGATGGCGTGATAGCCGATGGCAACATTGGCTTCGTTCTCGCCCACTTCCTGAAGTGACTGCAGCAGCTTCTTGTCGATCGTCGACGCGTCAACTTTATCGGCGCCAATCTGAATCTCTTTATTAGCGATGACGTTCAGCGTGTAAAACGGATTGCTGTCGGACTTGTCACCGTATGAAGCACCGTCGACATAATCGATGAGGCCTTCGTCGAGTGGCCAAGCATTCACCAAGCCTTCAAGATCGTCGACCTCCGCATTGCCAAAGCGGAGGCCTTCGGTTCGCATGTAGGTGGGGCGGGAATCAATCCACGCGTTACGGGCGGACTTCATATTAGAATCGGTCGGTTCGGCGATCAGCTTGTCGACTGCCTTCTGCAGGTCACCGGCCGCGGTGATCGCATCGGCATACATCGCTTCGGCAATATCGGAATAGATAGTCAGGACGGCTTTAGCATCCGGCGCCTTGGCCTGGACGGAACCGGCATAAAGACCTAACGCGACGACGGCGATAGAACCCGCCAGAATTTTTCGACCTTTGCTCATGTTCCCTCTTTGGAAATGTCATTTTTGGAGATGCGAATGGAAATGCGACGCATGAGCAACTCTCTAGCTCATACGCTTACTGTTTGCAACTCATTCGCAATCACAGATGTATCAATGACTCAATTTTTCTCAACAGGATCAATATCCTTTTCCGATATTCACCTGATTGATCAACGGTAGCCCTCCCATGGCACGCCGATAATTCTCAAAAATGTCATTGACCCCCGTCCCCGCCCGGGTAATCGCCGCGACATGGGGCGTCAGGGTGATGCCCGGGTGCTTCCAGAAGATATGGGTTTCCGGCAACGGTTCTTCGCGGAAGACATCGAGCACCGCCCGGCGAACGCGCCCGCTGTCCAACGCAGCCAGTAGATCGGCTTCATTGAGCTGGGCGCCGCGGCCCACATTGATCAGAACCGCGCCATCCGGCAGATACGCAAACAGTTTGGCGTCTAGGATATTTTCCGTCTCGTCGGTGAGCGGTAGCAGGCAGATGAGGATATCGAGGTCGCCTAAGAAAGCCGGTAGGTTATCTTGCCCGGCAAAGCTCACAATGGCCCTGCCCGCCTCTTTAGGGGAGCGGCTCCAACCGCGCACGGCAAAGCCAAGAGCGTCTAGCTTATGGGCGATCTCCGTTCCAAGCGTGCCAAGGCCCAGGATGCCGATCCGGCAATCCTTCGCAAGGCGCGGCAGAGTTTCAACCCAGCGAGCCGCGCGCTGCGCTTCGCGCAATTCGGGGCCGCGGCGCCATTCATCGAGGACTTGGTAAACAACAAATTCCGCCATGCTAGCGGTGAGGCCGCGATCGACCATGCGCGCGATCGGCACACCCTGCGGCAAACCCGGCGAACGCAGCAGGTGATTAACACCAGCCCAAGTTGACTGGATCGCCTTGAGGTTTGGGAAGATCGAGAGATCGCCCGGAGAACGGCCGCCGACCACGATAAAATTCACCGTGGCTGGATCGCCCCAATGAGGCCAGAAGCGGATCTCGAGCTTAGGGTCGCGTACTCGCAGTGAGTCCGTCCATTGCGCTGCTTCATCGGCGTCAGCCGCGTACAGAATTGTCATCCCTGCCCCTGCCCGTTCACGAGTGCTCTTGACTTGCCGTCAACCAACTTGGCATGACCGGATGGCATAGCAGCCAAAGGAAGCAATAAATGTCAACCGCAGTAAAACATGACGAGGTAACGGAGTGGGGACCAACCGCGTTGCCGAAAGTCGATTACGGGCAAGGCTGCTATATTTTCGATACGGACGGACGACGCTATCTCGACGGATCGGCAGGTCCAGCAGTCTACGCCCTGGGACATGCACACCCAGAAGTGAACGACGCGATCAAGAAGCAACTCGACCGCATTGCCCACGGCTATCGCTACACCTTCACCAGCGAGCCGCTCGAGGAACTCAACGCCATTATCGCCGAGCGATGTGGCGGCGGTCTAACAAACATGACCTTCAACAGCAGCGGGTCGGAGGCCATTGAATCCGCCATAAAGATCGCGCTGCAATATCAGACGGCCATCGGTCAGAAAAGCCGGCGTCTGTTCATCAGCCGCGAACGTTCGTGGCACGGCAATACGATGGGCGCCACGTCGATCTCCGGATTCGTCTCGCGCCGCGCCGCCTTTGAAGGCGCACTGATGCCGTCTAACCTGCTTTCGCCGACCAATGCCTATCGACCGCCGGCCGGATATTTGGCGCGGAGCGATGGAAAGATCGATCCAGCGGAGGTCGGCCGCTATTGCGCGCAGGAGCTTGAGGACAAGATCTTGGAACTCGGCGCTGAACGCGTCGCAGCCTTCGTGTTTGAACCCGTGGTAGGCGCCGCCGGCGGTTGCGTTCCAGCACCTCCGGGCTATGCCAAGTTAGTGCGCGATATCTGTGATAAGTACGGCGTATTGATGATTGCCGACGAAGTCATGTGCGGCTCCGGTCGTACCGGTACTTGGCGAGCGCTGGAGCATGATGGTGTCGAGCCAGACATCATGACAATCGCCAAAGGGCTGGGTGCCGGCTATGTGCCGCTGGGAGGAACAGTCTATCACAGCCGTCTCAAGAAGCCGATGTTCTCGAAAGATGGCGGTTTGCTGACTGGACATACCTTCACCGGACATACACTCGCTTGCGCGGCGGCAGTTGCGGTTCAGAAGATTATCTCGCGAGATCGCTTGGTCGAG
Source organism: uncultured Dongia sp. (assembly GCA_964408245.1). Classification (GTDB taxonomy): domain Bacteria; phylum Pseudomonadota; class Alphaproteobacteria; order Dongiales; family Dongiaceae; genus Dongia. The sequence goes on from CAYOYT010000126.1 coordinate 3,244, forward strand.
AAGGTACATGATGACGGCATTCACTTTGAGCAGATGCTGCGCCAGGCCTTCGCCGACAATCCCCATATCGGCGATATCCGTGGTCGCGGCTTCTTTTGGGCGATCGAGATCGTGGAAGATCGCGCTAGTAAGGCGCCGTTCGATCCGACACGCATGGTGTATCAGCGCTTACGCGACCACTGCTTTGCCAACGGCCTGATCTGCTATCCCATCGGCGGAAATGTCGATGGCATAGCGGGCGACATCGCCATCTTCTCACCACCCTATATTGCGACGCGAGAGGAGCTGGCCACGATCGTCGATATTGCCAAGACGAGCCTCGATCGGGCTTTGACGGATATCGGTTGAAGGTAGGCGGCCCAGGTAATTCATTCCATCTATTCTCGCAACTGCATCAGTCGATCCTCGGGTCACGCCCGCGGATGATGATTACTCTTTTTAAACACTTTGCCTGCTAAAGTCGGGATGTGGCGTTTCGGGACATACTTTCCAGAGGCGCCAGCAGTTATACAGACCATCTCGACCCCCTACGGCAACTCGCCGGCATCCCCCCTGGTGCCGGCGTTTTCTTTTCGGCCCGAAGGGGCCATGATGGTGCCATGCAAGCCGACCCAGACAGGCCGCTCGCCAGCATACGCCTCGCCCATGCGGAGGACGCAGCGGGCATTGCCCGGGTCCATGTCGAAAGCTGGCGCGACGCCTATGCCAGCGTCCTTCCCAAACGACATCTTCTGCAGCTCGACCCACAACGCTATTGCATCGGTTGGACAAAAAGCCTCGCGCGCGCTGACGACCGGCATCACACGTTGGTCGCCATTGCCGATAATGAGATCGTCGGCTTTGCAACTTTCGGTAAACCGCGCGAAGGGCGACCAGCCAGTGTGGGAGAGATCTATATGCTCTACGTCGCCACTGACTGGCGCGAGCAAGGCGTCGGTCGACAACTATTGCAGGCGGCGTTCGTGGCACTGTGGGAAACCGGTAGCAAGGCGGCCAGCATCTGGTGTCTTGAGGCAAACCATGCCGCCATCGGTTTCTATAAGCGCCTCGACGGAAAACGTCTTGGCGTGCCCCGCCAGGAACGCGTCGGCGGCATCGATTTCCCGGTTATCGGATTCAACTGGACGCTATTTAATTAGGTGTCGACTTAATTAGATGTCGGCTGGCGGACCGGCACGGCGGCCATCCACTCATCGATCAGTGACCGCGCATCAACCTCGTGCGGATAGGTAATTCGGTATTTGACCAACCAACGACGGTCGATTTCCATGGAACCGTCGGCGCGCGACTTTACTTGTTGGCAATTTATATAAAGCTCGGAGGTCAACACGCCATTAGGCGATGTAAAGTCAGGTCTGGGGATCCAGGCTTCCGCATCGAAAATGGCTTGGTAACCTGTGAAATGGACCGTAGTGTCTTTAATATCCCTCAGCCTAGGGTTGACAAAGGCGCTCTGCGCCTCATTCACCGTGTTATCATATATGACGCGACAAAGTTGTTGGTCTTCTAAATCCTGAGGGCGAGCATCCGGGACAATGGACGTAACCGGATAGATGTAGACGGATGCCACAATCTCGCCGCGCGGGGTTTCGGCCTCATAGTTCGCGGACATGTCCATACCGTCCTTATCGTATTGTACGATGACGGTGCGCTTGAACGCGCCAGCTTCAATTGGAAAGACGAGAGCGGTAAATGGATGCTTGTAGGCACCCTGCGCACGTATTATCTCGGGCTCTTGCGGCTTCGAGACTGGCAGCTCCAATTCATTAGTGACAAATAAGGACGCCGGTTGATCAGCAACCGATGAGTGATGCCCCATGGTGACAGCAAACGCCGCCGCAAAGACAGACCGACGCCATATAATGTTACGCACTCCTTACGCGGCTTTAAGGATCTTAAATGAATTGACCGAGCCTATATAGGCTCGATCAGTTCGCTGTTTAGAAAATTGGTGGGCGATGACGGACTCGAACCGCCGACATTCTCGGTGTAAACGAGACGCTCTACCAACTGAGCTAATCGCCCCTTAGTCGCAGACCTTGCTGATGAAGGTCTGCACCGGTAATCGTACCCTTAATTGATCGCGTCCTTGAGACCCTTGCCAGCCTTGAACTTGGGCTGTTTAGACGCGGGAATTTGGATTTCTTCGCCGGTGCGTGGGTTGCGGCCAACGCTGGCTTCCCGCTTGGCGACATGAAAATTGCCAAAGCCGACGAGACGGACTTCTTGCTCCGATTTCAGCGAACGCGTGATGGCGTCGAACACGGAATCGACTGCCTTAGCGGCATCGGCCTTGGATAGCCCCGTCTCCTGCGAGACTTCGGCGATGAGATCGTTCTTATTCACAGATAACCCCTTTTCTATTGGATCGTCACAACCTGCTCGCTCGTCCCCACAAGAAGGCGCGCGGATATTAGAACCGGGTGTGGCTAAAAATCAATCGCGGCGCCAGATATTTAGTTCCTGGCGCCGCGACCTAATTGAAATAAATCAGAGCAAGATCAATGGGTCACAATTCCGCCGACCTCATCATCTCCATCTTTCTTACCGCTGTGATCGACCTCCGGCGGCTCAACCCACTCAATCGGCGTGAGCGGATTGACGAGCGCATGCTTCAATACCTGGTCCACCGCCTGTACCGGAATGATGGTCAGTCCCTTCTTCACGTTGTCAGGAATATCTGCCAAATCCTTTTCATTCTCACTAGGGATCAGCACCGTCTTGATGCCGGCCCGTAAGGCCGCCAGCAATTTCTCTTTCAAACCGCCAATCGGCAGCACACGACCACGTAAAGTGACCTCGCCCGTCATTGCTACGTCGCGCCGCACGGGATTGCCGGTAAGCACCGAAACAATGGTGGTAACCATAGCGATACCCGCTGACGGTCCATCCTTGGGCGTAGCACCCTCCGGCACGTGTACGTGAATATCTTTGCGATTAAACAACGTCGGCTTGATACCAAATTCAACCGCACGTGACTTCACGAAGGATTCTGCGGCTTGCACCGATTCCTTCATCACCTCGCCAAGCTTTCCGGTTGCGATGACTCGACCCTTACCAGGCACGGTCACAGCTTCGATGGTGAGAATCTCACCGCCAACTTCCGTCCAAGCGAGACCAGTGGTGACGCCGACCATATCGGTCGTCTCTGCCTCACCGTAGCGGAACTTACGCACGCCGGCATACTTGCCAAGGTTGCGACGGCTTATCGTTACCTTAGTGAGATTCTTCATCAGAATCTCTTTGATCGACTTGCGCGCGAGGTTCGCGATTTCCCGCTCCAAGCTCCGGACACCAGCTTCGCGCGTGTAATAGCGCACGAGATCACGGATCGCGTCTTCCGATAGAACCCACTCACCCTTCTTCAGACCATGATCCTTAATCTGCTTGGGCAGCAAATGCCGGAGGGCGATTTCAACCTTTTCATCCTCAGTATAGCCGGGGATGCGGATGATCTCCATGC
>CAYOYT010000127.1:0-6692 GCA_964408245.1 uncultured Dongia sp.
CTCTCACCCTACTTCATCACCAATGCCGAGAAGATGATCACCGATCTCGACAATCCCTACATTCTTCTCCACGAGAAGAAGCTCTCGAATCTGCAATCGATGTTGCCGGTTCTCGAAGCCGTAGTGCAGTCGGGTCGACCGCTCCTCATCATCTCGGAAGATGTTGAAGGTGAGGCTCTTGCAACTCTCGTCGTTAACAAGCTGCGTGGTGGCCTCAAGGTCGCGGCCGTGAAGGCCCCGGGTTTCGGCGATCGCCGCAAGGCCATGCTGGAAGACATTGCTATCCTCACCGGTGGCCAGGTCATCTCGGAAGATCTCGGCATTAAGCTTGAGACCGTCACGCTCGACATGCTCGGCAAGGCCAAAAAGGTCGTGATCGAGAAGGAAAACACCACCATCGTCGACGGCGCTGGTAAGAAGAAAGAGATCGAAGGCCGTTGCGCCCAGATCCGCGCTCAGATCGAAGAGACCTCGTCGGAATATGACAAGGAAAAGCTCTCTGAACGTTTGGCGAAGCTCGCTGGCGGCGTCGCGGTCATCCGCGTCGGCGGTGCGACCGAAGTCGAAGTGAAGGAGCGCAAGGATCGCGTTGACGACGCCATGCACGCCACACGTGCGGCAGTCGAAGAAGGCATCGTCGCCGGCGGCGGCGTGGCCCTTCTCTATTCGATCAAGGCGCTCGACAAGGTGAAGACGGCGAACGACGACCAGAAGGTCGGCGTCGACATCATTCGCCGTGCGTTGCAAGCTCCTGTCCGTCAGATCGCCGAAAATGCCGGTGTCGACGGTGCGGTCATCGCCGGTAAGCTCCTCGAAGGCAAGGGTGGCAATTGGGGTTACAACGCACAGACTGCTGAGTTCACCGATCTGGTGAAGGACGGCGTCATCGATCCCGCGAAGGTCGTGCGTTGCGCTCTGCAGGATGCCGCCTCGGTGGCCTCGCTGCTGATCACCACGGAAGCCATGATCGCCGAGCGTCCGGACAAGAAGCCCGCCCCGATGGGTGGCGCGCCGGATATGGGCGGCATGGGCGGTATGGACTTCTAAAGAAGTCCGCCGGCGGTATGGACTTCTAAGTCCAAACCAACCAGCCTTTCAGGCTACGGAAACCCTGCGGCAGCAATGTCGCGGGGTTTTTGTTTGGGCGCGTTTGGTTCGACTTGACGGGTTGTATCTATTATGTTCTATTCTTCTAATAAGAGCATTTGGATAATTCTATCTTCGGAACCCGCGTCATGCCCATTCTTGCCGTTGCCGTTATCGGGTTGCAGATCTGCATGGCGGTCCATGTCATCCGCAGCGGCAAGACCTGCTGGTGGCTCAGCATCATTCTGTTTTTCCCCCTGATCGGCAGCCTGATTTACTTCTTCACCCAAGTGTTCCCAACGCTCGATTTTGCGCCACAACCCAAAGCCGTGCGTGCGCAGCGGGCACGCTGGCAGCAGGCACAGGCCGAGCTGCGACAGGGGCGGGAGATCTCCGGCCGACGCATTGAGGATGTCGTCAACTGCGGTTCGATCAATGAGAAGATTACCGTGGCGGAGGTCTGCATGCAGCGAGATCTCTTCGACGAGGCAGTACGTCTATATGAAAGTGCGCGTGAAGGCTATTTCGTCAATGCGGCAGACATCCTTCTCGGTCTGTCACGAGCCCTGATGGAAAACGGCGATTTTGCGAAATGCCGGCAAATCTTGCGGGAGCTTGCCGAAGCACATCCCAATTCTTTCGCCCAGGAACGCGCCATCCTGACGGCACGGGCGCTCGCTGGCGCGGGGGATTTTACGACTGCGACGGCCGAGCTTGAGGCCTTGCTGGAGCGCAAGGACAGCCTCGAAGCGCGGCGTTTGGAGGCGCGCTACTATTACGCCGAGTTCCTCTGGAAGCAGGGCATGAAAGATCGCGCCGACGCGCAACTCGTCGAGGTCATCAAACACGGTAAGCTGTTCCAGATGACGGAAGAGGAAGAGCGCTGGGTATTGTTAGCGGGCGAAGTGCGCGCAGCCTTGCGGTGAGAGCGGGTCAGTTTCTGGCAACCCCCTAACCCCCTAGCCCTAACCTCCCGCGAGGGGAGAGGGAATGAAGTGCCTCTTGGCGTAGTCTTTGCGCGGGATGTCATTTCTGGTTTCTTTTACCTGTTTTTTTGCGCCTGATGGCTATTGCACCTTGTGCACTAAAGCCTCTCTCTCCTCGTGGGAGAGGGGTTGGGGTGAGGGGGCAGTGTCGTCAGGCGCTGCTATGCTACCGCCCTCAATCCTCAATCCTCCACCCGATGCACGTCATGCGTCACCACGGCACGACCGACGGTCGGTCTTGTGAAGAACTCCGGTCGAGCAAGCGTGTCCGTGATATCTGTGAGGCCCTGGCGCCAGTGTTCGCGCATGTTGAGGAGGCTAAATTCGTAATCCTTGCTATGGGTCTCGTATTGCTTATCGCGGTAGATGAGCTGGATCGTGTTGTAGACCTTGGAGCAGGACAATTCCTTTAGTTTCTGCACGTCTGGATCGTTTTGTCGTTCCGTCGGGATCTTGTCGACCGCTTTCCCGAGCGCATTCCTGAGATGTTGGATATAGCCGGCGGTATCCGTGACGAGGCGTGTGCGGCTGGAATAGATGATATCCTTCCGGCGCTCATCGACATCGAGCAAATTCTGCGGCAGCGACCCCTTGGCCGACCAGAGATCAACCTGGAAAGCGAGCGTATCCCGGCGCGGCGGGCGCGACAGCACCTCCATCAGTGGCGTGTTAGAAACGAGACCGCCATCCCAATAAAAGCGTCCGTCAATTTCGACGGCGGGAAAGCCCGGCGGCAGGGCGCCGGATGCCATAAAATGCTCTGCCGTGAGTTTGCGATTGGCATTGTCGAAATACTCGAAATTGCCGGTTTCGATATCGACGGCGCCAACCGAGACTCGCTCCAGCCGCGCATTGATGCGATCGAAATCGCACAGCCGTTCCAACGTCGCCTTCAAAGGTGTCGTATCATAGAAACTGGCGAGGGTAGGCCCAGTTGCGGTATTGAGGAACGGCATCGGTACGCGCGGCACGAAGAAGCCGCGCTGGCCTTCCACGATGGCGCGCAAGGAAGACCAGGTACTAGCGAGCGTGCGCATATCGCCGTCGCCCAGAAAATTTGCTACCTCGGCGCCGAGAGTGAAGGCCGGGAAGAGCGCCGATTGGCAGATCGTGTCCCAGAATTCTGTGAGGCGCTCCAGGCGCATTTCTGGCGGATTGCCGCCGAGGATCGCCGCATTGAGTGCGCCGATCGAGATGCCGGCGAACCAATTGGGTTCGATCCCGGCTTCATGGAGTCCTTGATAGATTCCCGCCTGATAACTGCCTAAGGCGCCACCGCCCTGCAGCACCAAAGCAACAGTCTCGTAGGGTGGCAATTCTATTTTCGTGGCCATTTGCAGCACTACTGCATGTGCCAGCCATGACTGACCGTGATTGACTGACCCGTGAGGGCCGCAGATGGGAAGCTCGCCAAAAACAGCGCCGTCTGCGCCACGTCTTCCACTGTGGTGAACACGCCATCCACCGTATCCTTCAGCATAATGGTCTTGATGACTTGTTCCTCGGTAATGCCGAATTCCTTTGCCTGTTCTGGAATCTGCTTGTCGACCAACGGCGTGCGCACGAAGCCAGGGCAGATCACATTGGTGCGCACATTGTACTCAGCGCCCTCTTTAGCAACGACGCGCGCCAGGCCCAGGAGACCATGCTTAGCGGTGACGTAGGGGGCCTTTAGTTTTGAGGCGAGATGCGAATGCACGGATCCCATATAAAGGATCGTACCGCCGCGCTTGTCCTTATACATATGGCGGAGCGCGGCGCGGGTCGTCAGGAAGGCGCCGTCCAGATGAATGGCGGGCATTTTCTTCCATTCTGCGAAGGGGAAGTCGACGACTGGCTTCACGATTTGTATACCAGCATTGGAGATCATAATGTCGAGACCGCCGAGCTTCTGGATGGCAAGATCCGTGCCTTTATCGACGGCGGCCTCATCGGTCACATCCATGGCGATGCCAATCGCCTTACCACCCTGGGCGACGATCTCGGCGGCGGCTTTGTCGGCGCCGTCCTGGTTAAGATCAGCAATAGCGATGGCGGCGCCCGCTTTGGCATATGTTTCGGCGATCGACTTACCGATTCCGCTGGCGGCACCGGTTATAAGAGCGACTTTACCGTTTAACTGCATGATAGCTCCCGTGATCTGCTGCATTCTGTCAATTGGCCCCGATATTGCGCGCGAGGGAATCACAAATGCAATCCATCAATAAATTTGGTGACAAATGAACGCCTGTCTTCTGCTAGCGGGGGCGAAGCAATTGCTGGTTGCCGGTAGCACGTTCACGTTGGCTTGGACGCAGCCGGTCGAAAAGACGCAATGGGCGGAAGATTGGCAGGTCGGGCTGAGCGGTTTCCAGCTGGTCGAAACCCGGGTTGATCCTGGGGTTGATCCGGGGGCCGAATCTGGGGCCGGTGGCAGCAGCGCTGCGATTGAGCCGCCCGACGGTGCCGTGTTCGATGGCAAGGTCTGGCGTTACCACCCTGCCTTGGCATTCCTGCAAGATAGGCTGATCCTGACGCGATCAGGGATGGCAGGCGGTGGTTGGCAGATCTGCGACAAAGATAACTGCCAAAGCTTGTCCGAAATCGGCGCTGGCGAACCAGCTATCCTCGTGCCCTGTCCCTAATTCTTGAATTCTCTGCATGATCGCGCCGGCGGCTATAGGCGCGTTACTCCTAAAAACATGCCTTCACGAATCGCTGGAAGGCGACGGCGCGGTGGCTCATCTCGTGTTTTTTTGCCGGCGCCATCTCGCCGAAGGTCTCGGCATACCCGTCCGGCCGAAAAATAGGATCGTACCCGAAGCCGCGATCGCCTGTGGGGGCGTCGACGATCTGCCCCCAGACATCGCCTTCGAATTCGTCGCAATGACCGTCGGGCCACGCCAATGCCAGCGCCGAAACGAAGCGGGCAGAGCGGTCGCTTTTATCCTTGAGGAGGTCGAGGACCTTCGCCATGGCCATGGCAAAATCCTTGGCGGGTCCTGCCCAGCGCGCCGAGTAGATTCCGGGATCGCGGTTGATCGCCATCACTTCGAGGCCCGAATCATCCGCCAGTGCCGGCATGTTGCTGGCGGTGGCCGCCGCAACAGCCTTAAGACGCGCATTGCCGATGAAGCTGGTCTCGGTTTCGTCCGGCTCGGGAAGGCCGAGTAACCCTGCTGACACGACATCGACATGGAAGGGCGCCAGCAATTCGGCAATTTCTTTAAGCTTGCCGGGATTATGGCTGGCAAGCACCAGCTGGCCGCCAGGGAAGACTCGCGCCATTATTTCTTCTTTTCTGCGGCTGCGGCGAGGGCTGCGCGCTGCAGCTCAAAAAGCTCGGCTGTCCCCGTGCGGGCAAGACTAAGTAATTCCGCAAACTGCGGATCGGTGAAGGCTTCCTTTTCAGCCGTCGCCTGTACCTCGACCATGCCACCTTTGGCGGTGAGAACGAAGTTAGCATCGGCTTGGGCATTGGAATCTTCAGGATAGTCGAGATCGAGCACCGCATGGCCCTCGTACAGGCCGCAGGAGATCGCCGCCACCTGATCGATCAGCGGATTCTGTCGTATGGCGCCGAGATCCTTCATCAAACGGAAGCATTCATGCAGGGCGATATAGGAACCGGTGATCGCTGCTGTACGCGTGCCACCATCCGCTTGAATGACATCGCAATCAATTTTGATCTGCTTTTCGCCGAAGGCCTTCAGATCTGTGACGGCGCGTAAGGCACGGCCGATCAAGCGCTGGATTTCCTGCGTGCGACCAGATTGTTTGCCCTTGGCCGCCTCGCGGTCGCCGCGACTGTGGGTGGCGCGCGGCAGCATGCCGTATTCCGCTGTCACCCAACCCTTGCCGGAGCCTTTGAGGAAAGGCGGTACTTTCTCGTCCAGCGACGCCGTGCAGATGACATGGGTGTCGCCGAATTTGACCAGGCAAGAGCCTTCAGCATGGCGGTTGAAGCCAACGACGAACTCGATGTTGCGCAACTGATTGGCGGCTCGGCCGGACGGGCGCATGATGATCACTTTCTCTTTAGGATAAATTTGATCGGAACCTAGCGCCATGACGGGCCTGCGGCAATGGCTCTATTCCGGTACTTTCTTTGTGCGAATTGGCCCGCTAAGCCTTGAGGCGACAGGTATTTCCGTCGCGGTGGCAATTCGCCGCTTGCTGTCCTATATGTTCTGGACGTGCAGTTTAAGCTTTCTGGAGTTTTGCCGATGTCTAGTATCGCCACCACCGACCAGCTTTTTTTCGAGCGCGCCGGGCTTGATCGGACAAAAACCGAGACCTTGGTGGCGGATGCGCTTAACGGCGCCGATGATGGCGAGCTTTATCTGGAATACGAACAATCGGAGGCACTTTCCTTCGATGACGGCCGCTTGAAGAGTGCCAGCTTCGACACGACCCAGGGGTTTGGCCTGCGCGCCATTTCCGGTGAGATCTCTGGCTACGCTCATGCAAGTGACCTGTCCGACGCGGCTCTTACCCGCGCTGCGCAGACAGTAAAAGCGGTTCATACCGGTCATGATGGCCGCCTCGATGTCGGTCCGATTGGCACCAATCGCCAGCTTTACACGCCGGACAATCCGCTGGGTCTCCTTCCCTTCGAGCAGAAGGTGAAGCTGCTCGAGG
>CAYOYT010000128.1:0-5265 GCA_964408245.1 uncultured Dongia sp.
AACGCGTCAATGCGCACCCCGATCAAACTTGCATTCTGGGCCCTATCGATCGCGACGCTGTCCGGGTGCTCGTCCGCCCCTAACTATACCCCGGCACCAATTCCGCCAATCGTGATCAAGGTTCCCACCTATGTCGCATTGCCCCGCGGTGCGACGAGCCCATGTCCTGAGCCGGTTTACGCGGAGAAAGATATTGTGACCGGTGTTGATGCCTTGGGTGCCGCTAATCGATGGAAGATGAATGCACGCTGCAATGCTCGGAAGCTTGGTGCGATTGGCAAGCTGCAGCCGTCAGAAACATTAGTAGAATTTCAGAAGAATTGGGGATTCGCCAATCCCGGTAGCAGCCGGTAGCATTCACGCTCAACAGGGGAGGATAGTATGGTTGACATGTCCATTATCGGAGGGACGCTATCAGCGCTTAACACGGCACTCGAGATCGCCAAGAGCCTTGTAGGTCTTCGGGATACCGCAGTGATCCGGGAAAAGGTAATTGAATTGCAGAGTGCGATTATCGCCGCTCAAAGCAGCGCATTGAGCTCCCAAGCAGAGCAATCAGTGTTATTAAGTCGTATAGGCGAACTTGAGAAAGAAATTGCTCAGGTGAAAGTATGGGAAAGTGAGAAGCAAAACTACGAACTCAGAGAGCTTAAGCCTGGGAGTTTTGTTTATAGTGCAAAAGATCAGGTAGAGGGCACCCGACCCGCGCATCATATTTGTGCAAATTGCTATAACAACGCGTTCAAATCTATTTTGCAGCGCGAAATGCGGTTCCCTGGCAGAAGTGAGGTTTGGGCGTGTCACTCCTGCGGCTCAATAGTTTACATAACTGGCCATTGGCACCACGATCATGCAACTAAGCGTCCTTCACGATAGCAGACATTTTTTCACTTGAGTTTCTCAATTAGCCTTCGCCTCATGAGTTTTGTGCGGGATATTCGGCATCCGCTTTAGGGCTTCATCGGGTAGCTTGTATTAGGGAGATTTTAAATGAACAACGAAGCCTTTCCTGACGATATTCACAACGCCCGTATTGCCCACGAAATGAGATCCCACGATGCGTTATTGGGGCGCGTAGTTTTTACCTGGAATAGCCTACACATTACCTTAGCTCACATATTTGTTACTTTTTCGAACCCACAAAACCAACCGATGGGGTACGCCATATGGCATGCGGTTCTAAATGATCGTTCTCAAAGACTCATGTTGGCCGCTGCTGTAAACTCCAATACTGAAGTCAGCGAAAATTTTCAGTGCTGCATGAAATGGTGCTTTAATAGAATTGATGAGCTAGGAAGTAAGCGCGACATGACCGTGCATTCCCCATACACGTTAGTGCTGCGAGAAAATTCTATCAAAGTAATCCCTCAGCATCATACGGGGCATAACCGGGCTCTAAATCTGGTAGATAAAGACCTACCTACTGAGTTGAGGCGGATCGCGGAGAACATCGCCTTGGTTTCAATTTATGCTGCTAACGTTACTACCGCGGAATTTAAGCCCGACTCCATGCCATGGCCTGAAAGACCTCGGCTGATACCTTAAGGTCGGCAACCTGGTACAGCCCGCCCTTAGGTGGGGACGCATGTGGTTGCTCTTTAGGTATATAATCTTCGTGATATACGCTCTCTTGGCCATGTAGAGGTTGGACACCCACAGGCGTATCTCGTGTTAGCACGTTATGCGTGCCGCCAAACTGCGCTGCGCTGCTATTAGAACAAAACGTAAAAATCTTCCCCCACTTTTCCCCCACATACCTGCGGACCATAGCGGACTTTTAGCAAATGCTCTAAAATTTGCTAAACCAACAATACAGTAATTTCAGTGGGTTATGGTGCCGCCGAGATGAATTGAACATCCGACCCCGTCCTTACCAAGAAGGGGCGTGGTTTGATTTATCAAGCTTTTTTGGCTTTCCCCAAGACCTTCCCCGAGAGGCGCTCCACTTTAGCAAGAGCACGCTTCTGTCCCTCGACGTCGGTCGACTGATAGCGCATTGAGCTCTTTGGGTCAGCGTGGTCGAGAGTATCCATAATGGTTCGCAATCCGGCGCCGCTGGCGTTGAGCCACTTGCCCAAGCTGTGCCGTGCCATGTGCGGTGTGAACTCGACGCCTGCTGCTAGGGCAATGGGCGTCAGGACGCGGTAGACGGCCCAGCGGTTGCAATACGGGAACACTCGATCTTGAGGATCAGTATTCACCGGCAGGGCGGCGAGTGCTGCCAACGCTTCGGGGTGGAGGGCTTTAGTCACATACTGGTCGGTCTTGCGGATTCTGACTTCTATGGTCCCTGCGTCGAGATTGATCTGTCCCCAGGTGACGGCGATCGTATCCGAGATGCGCATTCCCTGACGGAGCAGGAACACCAGCAGGGCACGTGGGTGCCCCTCCGCAATCTCAACCAAGCGTCGCGCCGCGTCGATCGGTATCGCGCGGGTGATCGCTCGAGGTTCCTTGAACCGTTTAAAGCGTTGGTAGGCACACCACTTGTTATCCGCGGCGTAGTGCAGGATCGCTGCAGCGGGAGCAATCACGAGCTTATTTTTAGAACTCGCCTTATGCGACGGGCACAGGCTTTCCGCGGCGGCCACCAAATCGGCATGACTGATAGCCTCGAGAGGCAGGTGCCCGAGCACTGTAACGAGCCGGTTGATCTGGTCGATGGCACGCTTGGTTTGTGCAACTTTCTCGCGGAGTTCGGGGTCTCCACCTCGCATCTTCGCAGTCTCTGCGTCGGTTAGAGCAGGGTAGCGGAACGCAACATACGCTTCTGCGACATATCGGAAGGTTCGCCCTATTATCGGTTGTGACGGACTGGCAACGAATTTGGCAAAAGCTGCAGCCGCAACTCTTTCAGCAATCGCCTTGTCGGCCGTGCCGGTAGTAAATTCGATCTGGCGTCCGCCGACGGTGCCGCGGGCAATGTAGTGCCGGTTTCCTTTTCGCTTACCCGGCGGGAGGAGCTTGAGCATCTAATAGCCTCTAAAAGCTTGTTGTAGTCAGCGAGCGTGAGCCGGGTGCCGCGCCCTTTCCCGATGCCGACAATCTCAGGGTGCTTGCGCAAGACTCGCCAAATGGTATCGGGGCTGTACTGGGTGGCGGTGGCGATGTCGGAGAGAGTGAAAAGGCGAGGGAGTTCCGTCATAACGATTCTGGAAATCCTTCCTGTAATTCACGCTCTGCCAATCGGGCATAGCCACCGATATCGCGCCAATGATCGGGCTCGTCGGGGTTGCCGCAAACAATACGCGCCTGCTTGGTCGCGATAAGTTCAAGCGCCTCGCGCTGCTTCCATGTCATTGCATTCCACGAAGGTCCTTCTCGAAGCGTCATCTTTATTCGCTGTGCCGTGATCGCCACTGCGTCAAAACTGCCGTGTTGCTGACCACGCGCTCGGAGTAGGTCGTCTATCTGGTTATTCAACACGCTGTTCCTTCATTGCCTCAAGTAGCAGCTCCTGCACCGAGCGTTTACTTTCGATTCGCGCTAATACGGTTTCGTCGATCGTCCCTTTGGCGGCGATGTAATGGACGAAGCATGGGCGGTTATGTCCGGCCTGCAGTTGACGCGTTGGGCCAATGCGTTCGATGATCTGATCGTGCTCCTCGAGATTCCACCACAGGCCGAAAAACACGATGATGTTGCCGCCGTCCTGCAGGTTTAGTCCGTGCCCAGCGCTCGCCGGGTGGGCAACAAGCATGGGGATGTGCCCGCGGTTCCATTGCTCGAGAGTGCTGGACTTGGCGTCGAGCTCACGCGCGTTTGGAAATGCCTTTTTGATGCGCGCTAGATCGCTTTTGAAATGGTAGGCAACGAGCACTGGCATCCCCGCTGCTTCCTCAACAATATTGCGGAGCGCCTCGATTTTGGCGTCGTGTATATCTTCCCAGCTGCCTAGGTCGTCTATATACGCGGCGCCATTGGCTACCTGCAGGCATTTGATTGATAAGCTGGCAGCGTTAAGAGCTTCGATCTCGCCTTTCTTGAGCTCGGCAAACATTTCTTTTTCTAACTCGCGATATATCTCGTGAGCCGTTTCAGGGAGCTCGACCTCGATCGTGTTCGAGACCAATGGTGGGAGGTCGAGGTAATCGCTCGCCTGTACGGTGATGGTCACGTCCCGCAGCAACGCCTCGATTTCGCGCTGCGAATGCGGCATGATCTTTTTCTCGACCCACTGCGCGTTGGCGTGGGGCCGCGCCGTCTGAAACCACCGATTCTCAAAGGCGGTGTAAGAGCGGCCCAATCGCTTTCCGGCATCGATGAACCAGGCTTGCCCCCAAAGGTCGCCCAAGCCGTTCGGCGAAGGCGTGCCCGTAAGATTGATCCACCGACTGACGGCGGTATGAGCGACCCGAGCGATAGCCCGCGCGCGCTTGGTGCCTTGCCGCAGTCGGAAATTCTTGAGGCGGGTGCTCTCGTCGGCGATCACCACGTCAAAGGGGAAGTCGTCGACACCAAGCTGCTCGATGAGCCAGACCAGATTGTCATAATTGATCGTGACAACCTGCGCCTTGCCAAAGAGCGCTCGGCGACGGCGCTCACCATCCCCCGTGGCGTCGGCAAGGCTGAGGTGTCGCAAGTGTGCCCACTTTTGCACCTCGCTCGGCCAAGTGATCCGTGCCACGCGCAGTGGTGCCAATACCAAGGCGCGGCGCACGGAACCGAGGACGTTAAGAAGGATATCCAGCGCCGTCAGCGTTGCGACGGTTTTACCCGTACCCATTCCGCTCCACACGTTGCAGCGGTCATGCTGGAGAACGTGGCGCGTAATGGCGCGCTGATAGTCGCGCGGGATGTAGGTCTGGGCGATCATGGGGCGGCGACCTGCAGCAAATATTCGGGATCGGGATTGTCGAGGAGGTAAACCGGCTGACCTAATCTGTGCAGGCGCGCAATTTCGCGCGCTTGGCCTTTGCTTGGACCTTCGCCGGGGCGTTTACACTCCACAAAAAATGGTGCGCAATTGGGTAGGATGATGAGACGATCGGGGACATTCCGCCGATTGGGCGATGAAAATTTATATGCGATCCCACCACGCTTTTCGACGGCGTCAACAAGATTGCGCTCAACGTCGCGTTCGAGGATATGCCTATTGGCCACTTGCAGGCTCCCTCATGGATTTGCCGAGAGCCTCGAGATGCATGCTGCTGATGATGCTAACCGCCGATCTCATGCGAGACGCCGTTTCAACATGACCGTCCTGTTCGGTTGATCGAACATAGGCAGTAGCGAAGAGGCCGACAGCGACCTCGATAAGCTGCT
>CAYOYT010000128.1:5275-6687 GCA_964408245.1 uncultured Dongia sp.
TCAGGCACGAAACGCGAGGAAGGATGCACTCTAAAGCAAGTCTGCAGGGGTCAGCTGACACGGGCATTCTCCTCAAGATTGAGAGCCCTGCAGATCCGCTCGGCAAGAGCGATGTCGTTTATCGCGCCAACCTCGTCGGTACCGTAGAACAAGGTCGCTACGTTCTTGCTCTGGAACCCGAGAGCGAGGTCGACGGGAATGGCTGACATCCGGCAGTCGTAACGTTTATTCTTTCCCATAGAATAGCCCTATTCTCCACGCTCTCGTACCGGTCACGCCGCCACCTGCTGCTTGAGTTTCGCCTCGAGGTCGCGCACCCGCTTACGCAAGAAATCGATCTCTTTGAATCGAGCAAAGTGGCCGAGTACTCGAGTGACATAGCCAATCGAGGTGGACGACAGCCCGAGGTGTAAACAAATCTGTTCGCGCGTCGGGCGACGGCCCGTCTCAACGACATATGCCTCGATAAATGCCAGCATTTGTTGCTGGCGCTCGGTGATGCGGGCGCCTTTCATGCTATCCCCCAGCGGCTGACTGTGTTGAGATTGGCCGAGCTAGGAGCGACGTCTTGTTCCCAGCGTTTGAGCAGGTGCTGATAGAGGTTGGTATGGAAGGTCCCGGCCCAGCTGTCGGGATTGAGCGTCGCTATGCGACGCCG
Organism: uncultured Dongia sp.; assembly: GCA_964408245.1. GTDB lineage: Bacteria > Pseudomonadota > Alphaproteobacteria > Dongiales > Dongiaceae > Dongia. The sequence continues at coordinate 5,934 of CAYOYT010000128.1, forward strand.
TAGAAGGTCGAGCCGTGCGGCGAATTGTTCGCGGTTGTCAATCATTGGAAAAACCCTGCAGCCATAAATATGAGCATCACCAGGACGCCAAAGGCGGCGCCACCGCCCAGGCGGATAACGCGCGCCATCAAGCGGCGGCCCACGTCACATCAAGAACTTGTTCAGCGGCGCGGAGCTCGCCATACGGCAGGCCGTAGCGGTCGGCGCAGATCGGGCCGTAGCCGACGGCGACGGAAGCTGGGTCGGTGAGTTCGCGCGAGCAGAAGCAGCACATGCCGGTCTTATGTCCATGGGCGGCAGCGCGTGACGCAGGGTCGGCGGCAAAGGCTCGTATCGCGGCTAGGGCACCGTCACCGCTGTGGCCAAAGTAGGTGCCGTTTTCGGCCACCTTTCCAGTGTAGACAAAGGCTCCATCAGCGCGGCGGCGGTGCACATAAATGTAGCCGGGATTGCGACCGGAGAGAGGCGCGGGGGCAAAGCGTAATGAGACGCCATCGATTTCAATCTTGATCTTGGGGTGCGCGAGCCCCTTCTCCTGGGCGAGCTCGAACATTTTGCGCAGGCGAGTGAGATCTGCGGTAAAAGCCGAAGTGGCGAGCGGGCGCTTGGCACGCTCTATCAACGGCGTTTGCACTTCAGTGGCGGCGGTCGTCAGTGGTGGATAGGGGATCATCACTTCGCTCCTTCCTAGCTAACGCGATAGTTAGCAAATGCTAAAGTTATAGCTAAATAAAAAGTGCTGTTAGGTTCGAGC
>CAYOYT010000129.1:0-6683 GCA_964408245.1 uncultured Dongia sp.
GTACCGGCGTCGCGCAGGATGGTCTCGACGCTTTCAGCTGTTTCTAGGTTCTGCGGATAGGGCATGCCATGAGCGACGATGGTCGATTCCAGTGCCACAACCGGCCGCCGCGCCTTTAGTGCCGCTGCGACTTCCGGCGCGATATCCAGATACTGGTTCATCCGCGTCCCTTTCTGTGACTTGTACCGCTTTCCATGGAGCGCACCACACGAGCGGCGAGTTCCTGGCCCTTGCGTGCTGCCTGCAAGGCAGATGCACCCGTGGCGAGACCGAAGGCGAGACTTGCCACCATCGCATCGCCACCGCCGGTGACGTCCTTGATAAGGCTCTTCCGCCGCGCCGGAATGATATGTTGTCCTTCCTCCGCAGAGGAGAGAAAGCATCCCTCGGCGCCAAGCCCGACCAGAACGTGTTTGATGCCACGTTCATGAAGACGCCCTGCCGCATGTGTCAGCTCGCGTTCGTTCTTTACCGCGACGCCCGTAAGCTCCGCGAGTTCATCGCGGTTGGGCGTCAGCGCAGCGATCGGCAATTCTTCTTGCAGCAGGGCGCGCAGGCGCCGAGCCTTCGGCACCGATACTGGTTCCAGCACCAGCGGAATATTGGCGCGTCGGGCGATGTGCAGCAGCGCCTTGAGGCACGGGAGCGGTAGATTGCCGTCACCCACCAGCAGGTCAGCAGCGGCAAGTGTATCCTTGTGCTGGGTTATATCTGTCACCTTCATCGCGTCGATGAGACGCATGTCGCTGACCGCGATCAGCATCTCGCCGGCTGCATCGAGCGTCGCGTTATAGCAGCCAGTCGATCCCTTCCGGCGTAGCATCAAGCTGGTATCGATGCCCACAGCGCGGGCATTCCGGCGCAGACGGTCGCCGGTCGAATCCTCGCCGATCAGCGTCAAGAGCGCTACCTTGGCGCCGAGCCGCGATAGATTTTCCGCAATATTGCGCGCCACGCCGCCGGGGCTCGTTTCACTCCAGCCCGGATTGGATGTGCCATGAATGGCTTTCCCCGCGATCCTGCTCTTGATGTCGAGATTGGCACCCCCTGCGACGATGATCGATGGCGCCTTCATGCCGCGGCCTCCGGTTTGGTGCCTTCAGGGATCGCTCTGGCAGGCTGATCGAATTGCAGTTCGGCGAGGCGCGCATAGAGCCCCCCTTGGCGGATGAGCTCGGCATGGCTACCGATCGCGTCGATACGCCCCTTGTCGATGACGACGATGCGATCCGCCTTGAGAACCGTCGCCAGTCGGTGGGCGATGACCAGCGTCGTGCGGCCGACCATCAGCCGATCGAGAGCTACCTGTACCAACTGCTCGCTTTCGGCATCGAGGGCGGAGGTCGCCTCATCGAGAAGGAGCAGCGTCGGATTGCGTTGGCCGCCGGAAAGGCGCACGCCGCGCTCGCCAAGATGTGTATCGAAACCCTGCGGCAACCGGTCTAGAAATTCGCTGGCATGAGCCGCATCTGCGGCCAGGCGAATGGCAGTCATATCGGCACCGGGTTGCCCGTAGCGAATATTATCGGCGGCACTCGAGGAAAAGATCACCGGCTCTTGCGGCACTAAGCCCATGGCGGTGCGCAGCGCTTCCGGCGCAACGTCGCGAATGTCGATGCCGTCCAAGGTGATGCGGCCCTGATCTGGGTCGTAGAAGCGCATCAGAAGTTGCATCACGGTGGTCTTCCCGGCACCCGAAGGTCCGACGATCGCGACCGTCTCACCCGGTGCGATGTCCAGCGTGAAACTATCGAGCGCGTGTTGCTCGAGACGCGATGGATAATGAAAGGTGACGTTATCGAACCGGATGCGGCCGGTGAGGGGCTTGGGCAAATGTTTCGGCAACGAGGGTGCTGTGATGATTGGTCGGGTGTTAAGCAGCTCGATGATCCGCTCCATGGCGCCAGCTGCTCGCTGTAGATCGCCCACCACTTCAGTAATAGCGCCAAGTGATCCCGCAACCACGATCGCATAGAAAACGAACGCGGAAAGCTGACCCGCCGAGATGCTGCCGGCCAACACGTCGGCACCGCCGATCCATAGCACAATGGCAATGGCGCCGAAGACCAACAAGATGACAAGCGCCGTCAACAGCGCGCGAGCGCGAATGCGGGCAGTGGCGGTGTCGAAAGATTCTTCAACGCGCGTACCGAAGCGCTTGCGCTCCTCATTCTCATGCGCGAATGCCTGCACTGTGCGAATGCCGTAAAGCGATTCAGTAGCATCGGCCGATACTTCGGCGATCTTGTCCTGTGAAAGACGCGACAGGAAACGTACTTTGCGGCCATAGATGATAATTGGCGCGACGACAAAGGGCACCACTAGGAAGACGAGGCCGGTGAGCTTGGGGCTAGTGATGAACAGCATCACGGTCGCCCCGATCATCATGATAATATTGCGCAGGGCGATTGAGGCGGAGGAGCCGACCACCGTTTGCAGCAGTGTCGTATCGGTGGTGAGGCGTGAGATGACCTCCCCCGTCCGCGTTACTTCGAAGAAGCCGGGCGACAGACTGACAATATGGTCGAAGACCGCCTTGCGGATATCGGCAACGACCCGCTCGCCGATCCAAGTTACGCAATAGAAGCGGGCATAGGTCGCGACCGACATCACCACTGTAATGGCGAAGAGGGCGCCGACGGTCTGATCAAGGATACGCGGATCGCCAAGGCCGAAACCGCGATCGACCAGGTAGCGCATGCCGCTGCCCAGGACCAGCACGGTACTGGCGGTCACCAGCAAAGCCAGCGTGCCGCCGACGACACGCCAGCGATAGGGTTTAATGAAGTAGAGCAAATCGGTGAGCCGTCGAATCTCGCGCGAGGTCGGCCGCTCGGGAAGATTGCCACCGCTACGGGCCATGTCGTTAAGCCGCCAGTCCCAGCGGGCCGCCGAGAATGGCGCTCAGTTCCATCTCGAGACGCGCGTGCAGATTATCCCCACCACGGGTTGGCAGCCATTGACCTAACGCATCGAGCTTGAAATGCGCAGCACCGCTTTTCGGGCTGGAGAGCCAGATTTCCTTACTCGCCGCATGCTTGTTGATGACATAGGTGCCGCCCTCCGCCAGTTCGATGGTCAAGACCGAACCTTGCAGGTCGATATCCTCAATCGCGTCTCCCATCCCATCCTCAATGGCGATCATGAGGCGCTTGAGGGTTTCGCTGGCATGGTGGTCGAATTCTATGGCGTCCATGGTGGTATCTTCCGGAAAAGACTCCTGATCCCGGTCTTTTCCGGGCGCAATGCCTGGAATAACCGGCTCTGAAGGGGGCCGCAATGGCAAATCTCGCGCCTGATTTCACCATTTTCTTGCGATTTTCCAGGCAACTAGCCGGCAAAAGCCCCGTAACACATCGGTTCTTGCGGAAACAGGGGGCCTTGGCTATAAACCGGCCAACTTTCGCCCACGGGTCTCTGCCCAAGGGACTTTAACCTATGGGTATAGAGCAGGAGATTTTGCCATGAAGGCCACTGGTCATCCGGACTACCACCAAATCAATGTCGTCATGACCGACGGCACGAAGTTCACGACCCGCAGCACTTGGGGCAAAGAGGGTGACACGCTTAACCTCGACATTGACCCCAAATCGCATCCGGCCTGGACGGGTGTTCACCGTCTGATGGATTCGGGCGGTCAGCTCGCGAAGTTCAACAAGAAGTTCGCCAGCATCGGTCTGAAGAAGTAAACCGCGGGCACCTTTCAGCACTCCGGAAAAAACGGCCGCCAGTTTTAGCGGCCGTTTTGCTTTAAGGCGAAAGATGGGCTACGCGACCGAAGCAGCCGCCGGCTGTAGATCCGCCGGGTCCTCAGCGCGGCGGTCAAAGTCCTGATCGCTTATGCGCCGATCACTCATACGCTGGTCATCTATGCGTCGCTTATTCAGGTGTTGCTCGCCAAAACGCTGATCTTGGCAGATGGTCCTGGTCGTAAAACCGCTGTCTGCAACCCAGCGATCCGTATGACGACGATCTGTCCGCCCACGCTCAAATGCGCGGCGTTCATCGTCGCGGCGATTGCTCGCGCGACGCTCTGTCGCCTGCTGATCGGTATGCCGCCGGCCCGGATGGGTGAATGTGGCCAGCAGCGCGTCGCCAGACATCGATTGCAGCATTTCGGTCTTCGCCGAAACATATCGTGGCAGTTCTGCCTCGCAGGCAGTCAATATGTGAGGGTCCTCGCGCGCATGGATCGCACCCGTCATCGGCTCCAGCGATCCGAACACGCCGACGCAGGTCGACCCTGAGCATTCGATTGGATGGTCGCTGAAGCGATCGACTTTCCCACCGCTCGCCAGCGCCACGCGATCCCAAAATTGTTCGAGCCCCACCACTGAATAGCCAATAAAGCGGCGATATCCCTTCATGCGCGCCAGCCTGAAACTGAAGGTGGCAAGGGCGTAGGCGATACCTCGATCACCATAGCGACCTTTGCGATAAGGCGGCAGGACGGCTAGGCGCTCGGGGATCACGAAATCGGCGAAATAGCGCAGGCGCATCGTGCCGGCGGGCTCGTTGCCTATCTTGGCGATGATATGCGTGGCGCTGAAATCGTTCCCGTCGAATTCTTCATCATGCAAGCAGCCATATTCATCTACGAAGACAGCCGAACGGATCGTCATAGCCTCCATCAAGGCGCCCATATCTGTGATTACGCTGACAGCAATCTGCGAACGTCTATCGATAACTCCCATGGAACCCTCCTCTAACCGCCTAATCCGGCGGATCTGTGTTTTTAGGAAGAATGTCTGTTTACCTAAATAAGCCTAACCCAAATCCTAACGAAAAATCGGGGATTTATATTTGCACCCAGGAATTTATAGTCTATTTGTACTTACTCTTTAGTGATTAATAGAATTAATTAGGATTATTATCTGGTTGCGCTGAGTATTCTCCATCGTAAACAGTGTCGTTTTTAGAAATAGGCTGTTGTGTCGGCTCTACTAGATCAGACTTAGGGAAATCTCTAACTTCTGATCGTAAAAGTTTCCTTGGATCAAATCAGGCCGTCATGACGCAGAACCTTTCCACCTACTTTATTTCACATGGCGGCGGGCCGTGGCCGTGGCTTGAGGGTTGGCGGCAGATGCTACAGGGGCTGGAACAATCCCTTGTCGACATTCCGCGTCAAATCGGCGTCAAGCCCAAGGCCGTGTTGATGATCTCCGGCCATTGGGAAGAAGATGTCTTCGCAGTCATGAGCAACCCACGCCCGCCCATGGTCTACGACTATCAAGGCTTCCCACAACATACCTACGATATCGTTTATCCAGCACCTGGCGATCCAGCACTGGCACAGCAAGTCGTTGATCTTATTGCCGCTGCTGGCCTGCCGGCACGGCTCGATCCGACGCGTGGCTTCGATCACGGGACTTTCGCGCCGCTCGCCATCATGTATCCGAAGGCTGACGTGCCGGTGATCCAAGTCTCGCTCAAAAATACGCTCGACCCTGCCGAACATCTGGCACTCGGCCGCGCGCTTGCCCCTTTGCGCCGGGAAGGAATCCTCATCATGGGGAGCGGGTTTAGCTTTCACAATTTGCGTCTGATGGGGCCGCAGGGTGCTGCACCTTCGGCTGCCTTCGACAGCTGGTTGCAAGAAACAATTGTGGCTGCAAATCCAATGTCACGTGAAGTCGGACTTATCGCCTGGGCAGAGGCACCGGCAGCGCGACTAGCGCATCCACGCGAGGAGCATCTCCTGCCGCTGATGGTGGCGGTAGGTGCCGCCCGTGAAGATAAGGCGACCTGTATCTATCACGAAGCGACGGTGTTCGGTGCCATCACGGCATCAAGCTTTCGCTTCGATGCAGCTGCCTAAACTCAATTTCTGACAGGGGCCTTAGTCGGCAACAAAGCGCTTCAGCGTGATGCGCTCGGCGGTAAACAGCTCGCGCCAGTTTTTCGCCAGCATCTCCGCTTCTTTCTCGCTCATCTCCGCAAAAGTGATCTCAGACACGTCGCCAAAAATGATCTGGGAAATCTCGCCATCACCACTTTTGGTAAGCCTCGCCTTGAAATCACCCTTGGCGATCGCCGCCTCGAAAGGCGACGCCGCCGGTTTCCAAGCAAGCACGATCTTGTCAGGCGTCGCTTCCTCGACCACGAACAGTATCCAGGGACTTTCGGGTTTGCCGCGTAAATTGAGGAACAACTGCTCACCGACCCGGCGCAGATGCAGCTCCATCTTTTCGTTATCATCGGCATCGGCGTTCTGGTACGTGAAGATTCCTTGTGCCGGATCGACATCCGTCACGTGAAAACTTAGCTTGTCGATGGAGGGAGTTCGTTCCGTCACCCAGGTACCGCTCCACTGCCCAGCTTTGACCTTCTCAGCTGATCCGATCAATTGTGGGTGCTGCACGAAACATGCGGTAAGGCCTAAGGCAATGGTCAAGGATAACAGGCGCAGGCAACGCATGGACGACTCCTTCTTGCCGTCAGACACGGCTCATGATCGGAACTCTAGGCTCTCAACCACACCTGCCGCTATGACGGCGCGCACAGAATCGCTTTATGCTACCTTCACACGGCTGCTATCCTCGCAGCAGGAACGCCGATCCGTCGCGCTATCGGCGCCACGCCCAACCCAAGACGATGGCGACGACGCTAAGGATCAAATAGGAAACGCCGACGAGAACGAGCCCGGTAAAATCGCCGAGAAGCGGCCGATGTCGCCAAAA
>CAYOYT010000130.1:0-6680 GCA_964408245.1 uncultured Dongia sp.
GCAATGGGCCTTTTGGGTGCTGGTGGCGGCAACTCTCTGGGCGTTTGCAACGATGCTGGTCCGGAAGATTATGCATGCAGAGCCCACCATCAATCAGATGATCTTCACCAATGGCGGCTTCACGCTCCTTTGCGGTTCCACCATGCCGTGGCTATGGCATCAACCTGACTTTTTGGAACTCGGCTTAATGGTTGGGCTCGGTGTGCTTTCCGGCACGGGGCAATATCTGCTCTATGAGAGCTTCCGCCACGCCCCAGCTTCGGTGATCGCTCCCACTGAATATACGGCTCTGGTCTGGTCGGTTATCCTCGGCTATCTGGTCTGGCAGGATCTGCCAACCCATACCGGCATCGTCGGAGCCGCGATGATCGTGGTCTCGAGCCTCATCGTCATGTGGAGCGAACGGAAGAAAGAGACATCGTGATAGATGCTTTCGATTGGCATAGTGGCAAGATCACACGGGCGACGCCGGTCACCGCCAGCTATCGCAACACACAGAATGTGCGGCGCTTTCTTGTGGCTCAATGCGGTCCCACCTTCAAATTCTACCGCGCGTTCATGGCTTGGATTAAGGACGGCGCGCCTAAAACCATGGGCGATGTCGCGGATGAGTGGAAGCGGCGGCATAAGTAGAACGCTTGACGCCGACCTCTCTCGCACTGAGGAAAGATTGGGTGACCGGTTGCTGCAACTGCTCAAAAAGCGCGTAATCGACACGCGAATCCCCCTTTTACTCTGGATAAACAAGGCTAGAATGCGGCCGATTTTATCAGCCAACCCAGCCAAGGATCGCAAAGGCTATGAGCCAGGATATCACCTCCCGCACCGTTGAGGCCCTCAGGGGCAATTGGAACTATCCCACCTCCGTGAAGTTTGGCGTCGGCCGGATCAAGGAACTGCCGGATCATTGCAAAGCGCTGGGGCTGAAGCGGCCGCTGCTGGTGACGGATCCGGGCCTGGCTAATCTACCGATGATCAAGGACGCAATCGCTAACAACGAGGCCGCTGGCATCCCAACAGGGCTCTTCTCCGAAGTGCAGGGCAATCCAATCGGTAAGAATGTCGAAGACGGCTTGAAGGTTTATCGCGCTGGCGGCCATGACGGCGTTATCGCTTTCGGCGGTGGCTCGGCGCTCGATGCAGCCAAAGCGATTGCTCTGATGACCGGACAAACGCGCCCGATGTGGGATTTCGAGGATGTCGGCGATTGGTGGACCCGCGTCGACCCAAAAGGCGTCGCCCCAATCATCGCCGTGCCGACCACCTCAGGAACTGGGTCGGAAGTCGGCCGCGCCTCGGTCATCACCGATGAGAGCACGCATACCAAGAAGATCATCTTTCACCCGAAGATGCTTCCCACCATCGTCATCGATGATCCAGAGCTGACCGTGGGCCTGCCGCCTCATGTGACTGCAGCAACCGGCATGGACGCGCTGTCGCATTGCCTCGAGGCCTATTGCGCGCCGGGTTATCACCCCATGGCGGACGGCATCGCGCTGGAAGGCATGCGCTTGGTGCAGGAGAATCTCCCCACAGCCGTCAAGGACGGCAAGAATCTGGTGGCGCGCGCCAATATGATGATCGCAGCCACCATGGGTGCGACCGCATTCCAAAAGGGCTTGGGCGGCATGCATGCGATCGCGCATCCATTGGGCGCCCTCTACAACACACATCATGGTCTCACCAATGCGGTGATCATGCCTTATGTGCTGGATTTTAACCGCAAAGCGATCGATGAGCGCATGACGCGTTTGGCGCGTTTCCTTAATCTGCCCAATCCCAGCTTTGCCGCCGTGCAGAAATGGATCCTCGATCTCCGCACTGAGATCAAGATTCCGCACACGCTGAAAGAGATCGGCGTAGACGACAAACGCGTCGATGAGGTAGCGAAGATGGCGGAAGCCGACCCCTCCGCCGGCGGCAACCCAATCAAGGTCGGTGCCAAGGAATTGGGCACGATCTTCGTGAATGGTTTGACCGGTGTGCTGGTAGCGTAGACTTTATTTGATAAATGTTGAAAAGGCCGGGCAGCGATGTCCGGCCTTTTTGTAGAGGTTACGTCGATCAGGGATGTTTGCCGGCACGCTGCGGCAGGAAGAAGATGCTGCCCAAAATGATGGCACCCAACACTGCCGAGGCAATCGGCCGGCTGAAATCGAGCCCGCCATGGTCAAGCGGCTTGTCGAGGAAATCGCCGACCGCGGCGCCGAGCGGCCGTGTGAGAATGAACGCTGCCCAGAACAAAGCAACGCGACTGATCTTGCTGCTGTAATAGAGTACGACCACGCCGAGCAGCAAGGCGGCGAAGATGACGGCCGCACCCATATAGCCGAGATCGCCGGTATCCGCCGCCCAATCGCCGAGCGCCGTACCGAGCGTCTGCGAGAAGGTGATGGTGATCCAGTAGAATGTCTCGGCTGCGGGCGTGCGCACAGTGTCGACATTGACGGTCCCGATCGCGCGGTACCAAACGAAAAGCGAGAGCAGCACGCAGGCCAGCAGTAGCGACGAGCCACCGGTATAGCCGATGCCGAGCGAGCGGTCGGCAAAATCCGCCATGGTCGTACCGGCGGTGGTGGAGGCAATGATGGTTGCCCAATAAAGCAGCGGGTGGAAACCTTTGGCGCGGATCTGCAGCCACACTAGAGCGACAAGAATGGTGGCAAAGATGGCAGTGCTGGCGAGATAGCCCAGATCGTAGGTCATGCTTAGCGTATCGCCGCCAGTCTCGCCTAAGGTGGTGGCGAGGACCTTGATGAACCAGAAGCCCAGCGTAACCGCTGGAACCTTGCTCAGATATTGTTTTTCAAGCTCACTCATTGAGACCTCTCATATCAGTTGCGCGCAGGCAAACGGTCACGCTCTTCGCCGTGCCACCGGCGAAACGCTGCATCGCTATTGATTTGAATTATCGAGCGTGTGGACTTGAAAATAGCGCAGAGAAGCTTTCGGAGAACTGACGCAAATTGAGGGCGCGACTTTACGTCGCGCGCACATATTTCAGTCGCAGACGATTTTCGTCAGCGATTTGTCAGCACGGCCGTGAACCGGCCTGCTGCCACCACACGGTATGCGGATTGGTTCGCGCGATGTAACGATCGATCTCGGCGTTGACGATGGCTTCGATCTAGGTGAGCGCGGTTTGACGCTCCGTACCATGAGCGACGGCGATATCCTTCAGCACGATCCGCTGCGGCACGTCGATGCGGCCGGCCTTCAGGTATTCCGCGCCAGGGCGACGGGATCCAGCAGGCGGCTGGTGAAATTGGCGCTGCGAGACCTTTGCTAAATCGCTCTGGTGCAGAATCTCGCCCGCCGGAGGTAATGTCGTTTCGATCTAAGCCATCCCGCCAGTGAGCTGTTCAGGCCCGAAGCGCGACCTGAGATCGTCATGATGGCGCACGCCATTGAGGAGCGGCAGGACGATGGCGCCAGAGGCAACATGAGGCCCCACCGTTTCCATCGCGAGGTCGAGATCGTAAACCTTTACAGCAGAGTGTCACGAGATCGAGCAGGCCGGCGCCGTTGGCGAGGTCGTCGGCGCTTGGGCGGGAAGACGTTATCTCCCCATTATTTTGCGAGATCTTACTTTTGGCAGCATGGCAAAGCTAAGGCTTGGCAAAATTCTTCTTTTAATATATATACTAATATTATATACAACTTATAGAGTACATCATGAGATACACACTTTGGCGTGCCGCGCTCACGGGCTTGCTGTTTCTAACCGCTCTTCCCGCCGCAGCGGAACAAGCACCTTATCCGCTAGATGAGACGGCATTGCAGAAGTAATTCGATGCGATGATCTGGCTGTCCGGTCCATCGGGCTATCAGGTCGAAACATCTCATAGCGAGTTCAGTCCAGCACCATCGTATCAAGTGCTGCTGGCCAAGGACGCACAGCGCTATCAATTTCTGAACAACGGCATCGAGTATCCAGGAACTGAATTCTTGGTCCACGATCCGGCAAGCGATGCCGAAATCTCCATCTCTTTCGGACGCGAGGGCTTCGTCAAGGATGATGATTGGTCCGATGTCGATGCGGATGACTTTCTCAAACAAATGACCGAAGACCAGATCGAGAGCAACCATCAGCGCATCAAGAACGGTCAGGAGGCTTTTGAGGTGATCGGCTGGCTCGAGAAGCCCAGCTACGATCCGATCACGCATGTAGCGCATTACGCTTTGGAGCTTGGAACACCGGACCGACACTGGCTGAATGCCGTCGCCGTGAAGCTGGGGCGAGAGGGGTATCACAAGTTCACCTGGGTCGGTGACATGGAGCAATACAAGAAGGGTGGACCGGCCGTTCTTGCCACCGTTCTCGACGGCCACGTCTATGACGATGGCTATCGCTATGGCGATTTCAAGGACGGCGATAAGACGGCGGCCTATGGCATTGCCGGCCTGGTGGCGGCGGTTGCCGGGGTGAAGCTCGGTAAGGGATTATTGGCGGGCGCCTTCGCCTTCATAGCGATCGCGGGAAAGAAGCTCATCATCCTACTCGTGCCGCTGGCAGCCGGTATCTTAGCCGCGGTGAAGCGCTTTATCCGGCGTTCGTGAGGAAGGCTGGCTTAGGGTCGCTTGGCCATCAGATCGGCGATGGCCTTGTCGGCGTGGTCACCTTCGGCGTTGAGGCCGGCGATAACGCCGCGCTGATCGGCTTCGGAGCGGTTTTGGCTAAGCTTCCACTTGCCGTCGATCTTATCGATGGGTAGACGGAAGCCGATGATGGCTTTCAGGAATCCATCGATGAAATCAGCCGGTGCATCGCTGACCGCCCAGGGATCGGCGCGCTTACCTTCGTGCCTGTCGGTGAGCTTGGTCACAAGTGGCAGGAGCCGCGCGCGATCATCGAAGAATTCGATCATGCCCCGGGCATGCACGGTGACGAAGTTCCAGGTGGGAACAACCTTGCCGTGCTCGGCTTTGGCGGCATACCAGGACGGTGAAACATAGGCGTCTGGGCCGACAAACAGCGCCAATGCCGCCATGCCCTTGTTGGTTTGCTTCCATTGCGGATTGGCGCGGGCGAGATGGCCGTAAAGCGTGCCATGAGGCCCCTCTTCCGCTTCCAGCAGGATCGGAATATGGCTGGCCTCCAGTCCGTCGCTGCAGAGCGTCACCAGCGAGCAAAGACGCGTCTGCCGGATTGCCGCGTGAAGTACTGGCAAGCGCTCCTCGCGGAAATGCGATGGATTGTACATCATTCTTTTCTAGGCGCGGATGAGCTCTCAGGCCTCGCCATACCCAGCAATGCCCTTGGTTTCCAAGAAGTCATGGATGCCGAACTCAGCATATTCGCGGCCATTGCCAGACTGCTTGTAGCCACCAAAGGGCGTGTAGGCGTTCCAGGCCGGATAGTTGATTTTGACCTGACCGGCGCGGAGCTGGCGGGCGACATCGCGGGCGTGGTCGACATTCTTTCCCTGCACATAAGCCGCAAGGCCGTAGACCGTGTCATTGGCAATCTCAATCGCCTCGGCCTCATTTTCATACGGCATGATCGCGATGACGGGGCCGAAGATTTCCTCGCGAGCGATGGTCATGTCGTTCCTAACGTTGCCAAACACGGTCGGGCGTACATAATAGCCCCGATTAAGGCCGTCGGGGCGGCCCGTGCCACCGGTAACCAAGGTCGCACCCTCAGCAATACCCTTCTCGATCAAGCCCTGGATTTTGTTGTACTGGATCTCGCTCACCACGGGGCCGAGCACAGTCCCATCGGATTTGGGATCGCCCACCTTCTGTGCTTCCGCGGCTTTCTTCGCGATCTTCAATGCCTCCTCATGGCGGCTTGCCGGTACCAACAAGCGGGTCGGGGCATTGCAGGACTGGCCACTATTGTTGAAGCAATTGACCACGCCCTTATAGACAGCGCTTTCGAGATCCGCGTCCGCCAGGACGATGTTTGGCGATTTGCCGCCGAGTTCTTGCGAGACTCGCTTCACGGTGTCGGCCGCGGTCTTCGCCACGATCACGCCAGCACGGGTTGAGCCAGTGAAGGACACCATGTCGACATCCTTATGGCCGGCGATGATTTGGCCGACCGATGGTCCATCGCCATTGACAAGATTGAAGACGCCGGCTGGGACACCCGCAGCATGCATCACTTCAGCGAAGATAATGGCGTTGATCGGTGCCACTTCGCTGGGTTTGAGGACCATGGTGCAGCCAGCGGCGATAGCGGGTGCCACCTTGCAGACGATCTGGTTCAAAGGCCAGTTCCACGGCGTGATGAGGCCGACGACACCGATCCCCTCCCGCACGATGCGCGTTTCGCCGCGCTGCTCCTCGAACGTAAATTCCTCAAGCGATTTTAGGGTTGCTTCAAGATGCGCGCGACCGATCCAGGCTTGAGAATCGGTCGCCAGTGACATCGGTGCTCCCATTTCGTCGGACACCGCCTTGGCGATATCGTCGAAACGCTTGTTGTACTCTTCGAGAATGCGCCTCAGCAACGCTACGCGTTGGGGCTTGCCGGTACGGCTGAACATTGGAAAAGCGGCTTTGGCGGCGGCAACCGCTTTATCGACATCAGCGGCTGAACCCATCGAAATTTTGGTAAAGACTTCCTCGGTTGCTGGATTGATGACATCGAGTGTCGCCGGCTTCACCGGATCGACCCATTGGCCGTTGATGTAGAATTTGAGATGATTCGACATGATAGCGCTTTCCCTGAG
>CAYOYT010000131.1:0-1374 GCA_964408245.1 uncultured Dongia sp.
ATCTAATGCCGACCAAGGGCATGACGCTGCCATTCATCTCTTATGGCGGCTCCTCGATCGTCGCAATTGGCCTCGGCGTCGGTATGCTGCTGGCTCTCACGCGCCGGCGCTTCCCAGGGAGCGTCGAGCCATGATTGCAAATGAAAACCGCGTGCAGATCGTGCTCGCTGCCGGTGGAACCGGCGGGCACATGTTTCCGGCGGAAGCGCTGGCGGCTGAATTGTTGCGCCGCGGCTGTCGCGTCGATCTCATCACTGACGAACGCGGCCAGGGCTTCGGTAATCGTCTGCCGGAGGTTCGCGTGCATCATGTGGCGGCGGGTGGGGTTGCCGGCAAAGGGCTGGTGTCGAAGTTCGGGAATATCGGCCGCCTGGCACTTGGCTATCTGCAATGTCGCAAGCTCATCAAGCGGCTCGATCCCGCCGTCACCATCGGTTTCGGTGGCTACCCGTCTGTTCCGCCATTGCTCGCGGCGCAGCGACGCAAGAGCTGTACCGTGCTGCACGAGCAGAACGCGGTGGCAGGCCGCGCCAATCGCTTTTTGATGAAGCGGGCCAACAAGATCGCGCAGAGCTTCGACAAGGTGCGCTTTTTCGAGGAATTGCCTGACGAAAAGAAGAGTGTGACGGGCAATCCGGTTCGCCCCGCGATCAGCGCGCTTGCCAATCAACCCTATCATGCGCCGCGCGGATTCGAGCCCGTCAACCTGCTCATCTTCGGTGGCAGCCTTGGGGCTCGTTCCTTTTCTCGCCATATCCCCGCGGGCGTCGCGTTGATGTCGCCAGAGCTCCGCGGCCGTCTCAAGATCGTACAGCAATGTCGGCCTGAGGATATCGTCGCTGTTGCGGCCGCCTACAAAGCGACCGGGCTTGAGGTTGAGTTAAAGAATTTTTTCGATGACATGCCGCAGCGTCTGGCCACAGCACATCTTGTCGTGTCGCGTGCTGGCGCTTCGACCGTAACGGAACTCACCGCTGCCGGCCGCCCCTCGCTGATGATCCCCCTGCCAAATTCGATCGACGATCACCAACTTGCCAACGGCCGTGCTCTCGAAGTGCCGGGCGCCGGTTGGGTGCTCACTGAATCCGCGATGTCGCCAGCATCGATCGCCGAACGACTGACGACCATTCTCAGCCACCCCGATCGGCTGGATCTCGCTGCCGCTGCCGCTCGAAAGCTTGGTCGGCGCGACGCGGCTGAGCGCTTGGCCGATATCGTGATGAACCTCGTCCCGGCCAGCCGGAAACCTCATTTGCAGACGGAGCCAGCGTGATGCGCGCCCTTCCACTTGATATCGGCGTCATCCATTTCGTCGGCATCGGCGGCATTGGCATGAGTGGCATCGCCGAGATTCTGCATAATCTGGGCTATAAA
>CAYOYT010000131.1:1384-6676 GCA_964408245.1 uncultured Dongia sp.
AAGGCATCCCTGTCGAAATCGGGCATCGCGCTGAGAATCTTGCCGATGCCGCCGTGATCGTCATCTCGTCCGCCGTGAAGCCGGACAATCCCGAAGTGCTGGCGGCACGCGCTAAGTTGCTGCCCGTTGTGCGTCGCGCCGAGATGCTGGGCGAATTGATGCGCCTCAAATGGTCGGTTGCCGTTGGTGGCACCCACGGTAAGACAACGACGACGTCGCTGGTGGCGGCCCTGCTAGAGGCCGGCGGATTCGATCCAACCGTCATCAATGGCGGTATCATCAATAATTACGGCACCAACGCGCGTCTGGGCGCTGGCGATTGGATGGTGGTTGAGGCGGATGAGAGCGACGGCACGTTCGTGAAGCTGCCGGCGACCATCGCCATCGTCACCAATATGGACCCAGAGCATCTCGATCATTACGGTTCGGTCGAGGCAATGAACCGCGCCTTTGAGGAATTCGTCAAGAATATCCCCTTCTATGGCTTCGCCGCTCTCTGCATCGATCATCCGGTCGTGCAGGCGATGATCCCGCGCCTCGCGGACCGGCGCATCATTACCTATGGATTTTCGCCGCAAGCTGATATCCGCGCCATCGACATTGAAATGGCGCCGTCTGGTTCGACTTTTACGGTCGTCATCACGGATCGCTTCCGCGAGACTGAGCGCGAGATCAAAAGCATGACACTGCCCATGGTTGGGCAGCACAATGTGCAGAACAGCCTTGCTGCTATCGCCGTCGCTCATGAGATGGGTGTTGACGACGATACATTGCGCAAGGGCCTGGCCGGCTTCGGCGGCGTGAAGCGCCGCTTCACCCGCACGGGAGAAGTCGCAGGCGTAACCGTGATCGACGATTACGGTCATCATCCGGTCGAGATCACAGCCGTCTTGAAAGCCGCGCGGCAAGCAACGCAAGGCTCTGGTGGCAAGGTCGTAGCCGTGATGCAACCGCATCGCTATTCACGCCTCGAAAACCTGTTCGAGGATTTCTGTACCTGCTTCAACGATGCCGATCACGTTATCATCGCGGATGTCTATGCGGCAGGCGAGGCACCGATTGAAGGTGTCAGCGGCCAGGCGTTGGTCCAGGGCCTGCGCGATCGCGGTCATCGTCATGTCGAGCATCTTGCCGATCCAAAGGAACTTGCCGCCATGGTGGCGCCGATCGTGCACGAGGGAGACCTCGTGGTCTGTCTGGGTGCTGGCACGATCACGACTTGGGCGCATGCGCTACCCGGAGACCTGAAACCCTTGCTGGAGGGTAAATGATGAGGCCGGCCATGACCAGACAGTCCTCGCTCATCGACAGATTGCCGCCCGTCCGAGGTCGCCTGACCGAAGGTGCCAGCCTTGCCAAGGTGACCTGGTTCCGCGTCGGCGGCCCGGCTGAAGTGCTATTCAAACCGGCCGATGTTGCTGATCTGCAGGCATTTCTTGCCAGTTGCCCCGCGGACGTGCCGGTCACCGTGCTGGGCGTTGGCTCCAATTTGCTGGTGCGTGATGGCGGTATTCCTGGTGTCGTCATTCGTCTTGGACGCGCCTTTGCCGAGATCCGCACGGAGGGCCGCAAGGTGTTTGCCGCCGCCGCGGCACTCGATCTCAACGTTGCGCTGGCGGCGCGGGCCGCTGGTATCGGTGGACTCGAATTTCTCTCCGGCATTCCAGGCACGATCGGCGGCGCATGCCGCATGAATGCCGGTGCCTATGGCAGCGATCTCGCCGCTGTCTTTGTCGGTGCGACCGCGCTCGATCGCCGCGGCGGTATGCATCGTCTCGACATGAGCGGTATGGGCTTCACCTATCGTCATACCGCCGTTGCCGATGACTGGATCTTCTGTGGGGCGGAGCTGGAAGGTGAGCCAGGAGATGCGGCACTCATTCAGCAGTGCCTCAACGATATCCAAGCGGCGCGCGAGGAAAGCCAGCCGGTCAGAGCGCGCACAGGTGGTAGCACCTTTGTCAATCCGACCGGTCATAAAGCGTGGCAGCTCGTTGATCAGGCTGGCTGCCGCGGGCTCAGCGTCGGCGGTGCCATGGTGTCGCAGAAGCATTGTAACTTTCTGATCAATACGGGCGAGGCGACGGCTGCAGATATCGAGAATCTGGGTGAGACAGTGCGGCGTCGTGTCAAGGAAGCGAGTGGCATCGAGCTCGCTTGGGAAATCAAGAGAATTGGCGTTGCGGCGGAATCACCGCTGGCGATCGCCGCGAAATCTGAAGCGTGAGTGGAGTTTAAGCCGAGTATGAAGCGCGTTACGGTCCTGATGGGTGGTTTGTCGGCAGAGCGCGAGGTTTCTCTCGCCTCTGGCGCCAATTGCGCGGCTGCACTCAACGAAGCGGGCTATATTGTCGAGACGCTCGATGCCGGCATGAACCTCGGGAATTTGATCGTCCAATTGCAGCAGCAGAAGCCGGACGTTGTATTCAATGCGCTGCACGGCCGTTATGGCGAGGACGGCAATATTCAAGGCGTGCTTAATATACTGAAGATTCCTTATACGCATTCGGGTTTGATGGCGTCAGCCATCGCCATGGATAAGACCATGGCGAAGCGTCTTTTTACCGATGCTGGATTGCGCGTGCCAGAAGGCAAGCTTTTAAGTCGGGCCGAGGTCACAGCAGGCGATCCGATGCCGCGCCCTTATGTTGTGAAGCCCTACAACGAAGGCTCCAGTTTCGGCGTCAATATTATCCGCCCAGGTGACAATGCCAAGCCTTTCGCGGGTATCGACTGGCCCTATGGCGATTTCGTGCTGGTGGAGCGCTTCATCCCTGGTTGTGAGCTTACCTGCGGCATCATGGGCGATGATGCCATGGCCGTGACCGAGCTACGACCAAAATCAGGCTTCTATGATTACGCCAACAAATATACCGAGGGCTTTACCGAACATCTTATTCCAGCACCCTTGCCGGCGGTTGTTTATGCTGAAATCCAACGCATGGCGGTTGCCGCCTACCGCGCGGTTGGATGCCGTGGTGTGGCGCGCTGTGACTTCCGCTACGACAATACGAAGCAAGGCGGCATCGATCAGATCTACCTGTTGGAGATAAACACCCAGCCGGGCTTCACGGCGCTGAGTCTGGTGCCGGAAATGGCCCGTTATGCCGGTATTCCGTATCCGAAACTCGTTTCCTGGATGGTGGAGCAGGCGCAATGCGACGCTTAAGCGCTCATAACGGTGCTGCCACCACCAGCCTTTCCATGGCCGGGCCGATGCCGCGCAAGCGCAAGATGAGCGCGACGCAACGCGTGCCTGTCAGGAAGCGGCCACGTTCGGTGATCGAGCGATATCTCACCACGATCGGCTTGGTCGCGGGGATCGGTGCGGCCGCGAGCGGTCTGGGCTACTGGAGCTTTAGCAGCGGTTGGGCCGGCTATCTCACCGCGGCCATTGGTACGCGTTTCGTCTCAGCAACGGCCCATGCCGGCTATGCGCTAGCGGCGCTGGAAGTCGAAGGTCGCAAGGAAACGCCGAAGGATGACATCATGTTGGCCCTCGGCGCCATGAAAGGCGATCCGATCCTCGATATCGATCTTGAAGCGGCTCGCCAGCGCATTGTCGATCTGCCCTGGATCACCACCGCTGTCGTCGAGCGCCGCCTGCCTGGTACCCTCCGGGTGAGCTTGACGGAAGCCGAGCCTTTGGCGCTGTGGCAGAAGAAGGGTGGTTTCTATCTCGTCAGTCGTACCGGCGACGTACTTGCTGTGAAGGATATGACGCGCTTCAGCAAGCTGCCTGTCATTGTCGGCGATACAGCACCGCAGAAGGCCGGCGATCTCTTCACCATGCTAAGTCTGGAGCCGGAATTCGAGAAACGCGTGAGTGCTGCCGTCCTCGTCGGCAACCGGCGTTGGAATCTGCGCTTAGACAACGGTGTCGACATCAAACTGCCGGAAATAGCGCCTGACATAGCTTGGCAAAAATTCGCTGCGCTCGAGCGGCAACAACATCTGCTCGGCAAGGATATCAGCATCATCGACCTTCGACAGAGCGACAAGCTGGTGGTGCGCCAGGCGCACCCGGCCGTCGCTGAGGACAAGGTGATCGATGGGAAAAAGAAATCGACCAAGACCAAGCCGGAAGCTAAGCCGGTTCTGACGCCGGTTTCGGTCCCGGGCGCGAAGAACAACGCGACCTGAGGCGGGAAAGATAGATAAGATGAAGAAGCCACGTATCGCGCCCAAGAATGGATTGATCGCCGCCATCGATGTTGGCAGCAGCAAGATCTGCTGCTTCATCGCCCGCGTTGCCGATGATGGACGGCCAAATGTGGTCGGCATCGGTCACCAGGTCTCGCGCGGCGTTCGCGCCGGCACGATCATCGATATGGAACAGGCGGAAATGGCCATCCTTTCCACCGTCCATGCCGCTGAGCAAATGGCGGGTGAGACGATCCAGGAAGTGGTGCTCAATCTATCGGGCGGCTATCCCGCTTCGCAGACCGTTGGCGTCGAAGTCTCGCTTTCCGGCCGCGAAGTGGCTGAGCACGATCTCGAACGTGTGCTGATGCATGGCAGCCAGATTAACGGCAATGCCGAGCGCCGCCTCATCCATTCGATCCCCGTCGGCTATTCGATCGATGGCTCCAAAGGCATTCGCGACCCGCGCGGCATGTTTGGTGAGCGGCTGGGTGTCGACATGCATGTCATCACCGCGGCGGCGGGCGCCGTGCGCAACCTCACCAACTGTGTTGCGAAATGCCACCTTGATATTAAGGCGCTTGTTGTGTCGCCTTTCGCCTCTGGCCTCGCCACGCTGGTCGACGATGAAATGGATCTCGGCGTCACGGTGATCGATATGGGCGCTGGCACCACGTCGCTCGCCGTCTTCTTTGATGGCCATGTCGTCTACACCGATTCAGTGCCGATCGGCGGCAGCCATGTCACCAACGATATTGCCCGCGGCCTCTCCACGCCACTTACCCATGCTGAGCGCATGAAGACGCTCTATGGAAACTGCCTGGCAACGCCGGCGTATGAGCGCGAGATCATTCAAGTGCCTCAGGTTGGCGAGGAAGAGAACGGCCTGATGAACGCCATTCCGCGCTCGATTCTCATCGGCATCATCCAGCCGCGCTTGGAAGAAACTTTCGAACTCGTTCGTTCGCGCCTGGAAGGCTCTGGCTTCGACAAGGTAGCAGGGCGCCGTGTCGTGTTGACCGGCGGCGCCAGCCAGCTTTCCGGCGTGCGCGAACTTTCATCTCTCGTACTCGACAAGCAGGTCCGCATGGGTCGTCCCTTGCGCGTCCATGGGCTTGCCGATGCGACCAATGGGCCGGCCTTCTCGAC
>CAYOYT010000132.1:0-3902 GCA_964408245.1 uncultured Dongia sp.
CCAGTATTGCAGGCCTTTTACATCGATACCACTATCAGTGACGTGAGATTTGGCGATCCCACTTTCGAGCAAGCGCAAATCAGTAACGATATTGAGGCAAGGATCCTCGCCTTCGTTGAGAATCACGATCTCACCATTGGCATCCGGTAACAGATCGGCGAGGTTAAGGGTGAACTGCTCACCCGCTACCTGGTTAGCGGATTTGCCGCTCGTCAAATGGTCATTTGGTGCTTCAAAGTCACTCATAGCTGCGCTCGATTCCTTGCGCTGCAAATCTTGAGATGCTGAAAAAAGTTAATCTAATCGACCTGAAGCCGCAATCCTCGATACCCAAATCTCGACCCCACAAACTATTCACAAAACTTCTTAAAAAAACTAGTTAATAAATTGATCTTAAAATATAAAAATTAATTTTTTGTTCTGAAATACTCGACTTTTTGCCATGCCTCTAATGTGTGAGTTTGTGTCGATTTGTAATAAAATGCCCCTAGCAGTGAGTTGAATTCCAAGACAAAACAAGACCATTGTTGTCAATCAATTGGAGGGAGAATCGCCCGCTTTGAGTCTAGAGCCGGAGGTAATTGCGACAGTCCGACCAAGATTCAAGTCGCATTGGCCGGCTTTCTTGCGTGCGGCAAGATTTAGCGCAGTTATCAGCCTAATCTTAAGTTTACTTGTCGTCCTCCTTTGCTTGCTTGGCCTCAGTCAGTTCGAACGCATCGAGCGCTTGACGCTTGATTGGCGCTTCTTACTCCGTGGTGAGGAGTCTCCAAGCGGCGACGTCGTCATTGTCGCTTATGACGAGGCATCTATTCGTAGCTTCGGCCGCTGGCCCATCAGTCGCGCGTTGCAGGTGCAGGCGATTGATCACGTTGCGGCGCAAGGCGCCAAAGCGATCGGCCTTGATTTTCTCTATCTGGAAGCAGAACACGATTTACCGAGTGACGTGCGCGCCGTCATTGCCGCAGCAGCGGCGGCATTACCGGCTAATAGCCAGATCTCACAAGACGCCAAGAGACTAGCTGAGCTTTCAACGCCTGACCAGCAGTTGGCCGATACCTTTCGACGGGCCGGTAATATCATCCTGATTTACGCCTATTCACCCGATGCCGGTTCATTGGAATTACCTGACCGTGTGCTGGACTGGTCATATGGTCGCACCAGCAAAGCGTGCACACAAGCATCCGTGCCGCAACTACAGCCACGTATCCAGAGTCCTATTCCTGGGTTGGCGGAGGCAGCGCATGGTGGCGGTAGCGTCAATGTAACCCTGGACGTCGACGGCGCCCCACGATTCGAATATCTTGTGACACGCTTCGACGATATCTGCTTAGCCCCTCTCGGTGTTGCTGTGGCAGCAGCCTATCTCGGCCTGCCGCAGCAGCAGCTGGCTGTCGATCTCGGCAACAACATTCTTTACCTCGGCGAGCGGCGCGTTGAGCTGAACCAAGCCGCGACACCTTGGCTGCCTGATAGTTATGCCAATGCTGTTGTCGTGAACTATTTCGGTAAGACAGGGACTTTTCCAACTTATTCATTCGCCGATGTGGTTAATGGAAGCGTTCCGCCGGATGCATTCAAGGACAAGCTCGTGTTGTTCGGCTCGGCATTCCTGGGCGGCACAGACCAATTTAGAACACCCTTTGATGCGATCTTACCGGGGGTCGAGCGCCACGCTACTGTCGCGGAAAGGCTGCTGCATGATGGCAATATTAACCGCTCTACCTGGACAACCGTCATCGGTATTATAGCCATCCTGGTACTCGGCAGCTTCTCCGCGATCTTCGGCCGTACGATGGCTGCGGGTCGTGCTGTTATGGTCGCTGGTGGTCTAATTACTGTCTGGTTTGGCGCCAGCTATTGGGTGCTGTTTCACAGCTTTATATGGCTCGATGTCCTATACCCAGCGATGTCAGTTATGCTCAACGTCCTTGCGCAGATCGCCTTGAGATCCGTCGCTGAAGAACGCGAACGCCGCCGCGCCGAACAAAATCTGCGCGAAAGCGAAGAGCGCTATGCTCTGGCCGCCCGCGGCGCCAATGATGGCTTGTGGGATTGGGACATGATTAGCAATCAGCTGTTCACGTCGACCCGCTGGCAGCAGATGCTGGGTCTACGCACCAGCCGAATGTCTAATCAGCCAGGTGACTGGTTCGACCGTGTTCACCGCGACGATATCGATTTAATGCGCGCAGCGATCGATGCTCATCTTAAAGGTAGTTCGGCGCATTTCGAACAGGAAGTACGCATGCGCCATGGCGAGGGGAATGATCGCTGGATGGCGATCCGCGGCATGGCTGTGCGGGACGCGACAGGACGCCCAACACGTTTCGCCGGCTCGATGACCGACATCACGGCTCGAAAGAAGGCTGAGCAGGATCTGCTCTTCAACGCTTTCCATTCTAATCTCACCAAGTTGCCAAACCGTGCCCTATTGATCGAACGAACGGAACAAGCTTTGCAGCTTTGGGCAAAGGATCCGAACTCCGACGTTATTATCGCCCTGCTCGATATCGACCGCTTTGGCCATTACAACGAGACAATGGGACAAAAGGTAGGTGACGACATCCTTATCGCGCTCGCCCGTAATCTGGAAAAACAGCTTCGACCGGAAGACACTCTTGCCCATCTCGGCGAGGACGAATACGCCATCACGCGTTTCGTCGCCGGCAATGTCGAACAAGGTGCCGAAGAACTGATCGTCACTCTCAAGACCGCACTATCGCAACATCTGGAGATCCTCGGTAGGCATATCGAAATCGAAGCGTCAATTGGCTATGTTCTGGCGTCGCAGGCGGCAGGTGCAGTCGGCGAAGAACTGCTACGCGACGCAAATCTGGCACTCTATCGTGCCAAGGCACAGGGTCGCGGCCAGATCGTTCGCTTCGAGCCCAGCATGCATCAATCAGCGATGAAGCGCTTTGGTCTTGAAGCCGACATGAAGAAGGCTATTTCTGCCGGCGATCAATTTGAGCTGTTCTACCAACCCATCATAACGTTGGAAGGTGGTCACATCTACGGCTTCGAAGCACTCATGCGGTGGCGCCATCCAGAACGAGGGCTGATATCACCGGTTGATTTCATTCCCCTTGCTGAAGATACCGATATGATTATTGAGATCGGCCGCAAATCGATTATGGATGCGGCACGGCAAATTGCTGCGTGGATGCCCGCGGAAGGCGACCCGCCGCAGATCGCGGTAAACGTCTCAGGAAAGCAGTTTGCGGCCGTCGGGTTGGTCGACGACATCGAACGCGCCATCAAGATTACCGGCATCCCATCTCATAGCCTAAAGCTGGAAATCACGGAAAGTCTTATCATGGACAATCCGGAGCGGACCAATGAGGTACTGCGCCGTATCATCGCTCTTGGATGCCGAGTATCAATTGACGACTTCGGTACTGGCTATTCAAGCCTTAGCCATCTGCACCGTTTCCCGTTCCATACGTTGAAGGTGGATCGATCTTTTGTCATGCGTATTAATGACAGCCGCGAAGGCTTGGAGATTGTGCGTGTGATATCGAGCTTGGCGCATATTCTTGAGCGTGATGTTGTGGCTGAAGGTGTCGAAACTCAAGAACAGGCAGCAGAACTGAAGCGTCTTGGGATCCAGTTCGGACAAGGATATCTCTATTCTAAACCGCTTCCCGCGGGCGAAGCCTCAGTCTTCTTGGCACGTAACCGAGCTGGGCACCGCATTTAGGGCCAACGCGCGGGCCTTATATTCCTCAATGATATGGAGATCTGCGATGTGTGTCATGTCACGCTGGTGGACAATTTCGAGTTAATCGTAGCTTGAGCTGAAAGACCCGGCCACCTTTTCTGGCCCTTGATCGAGTTTGCTAAACAACTTAGATTTCACACTGACTAGTGAATTCTACGAGGATAATAATGGATTTTCG
>CAYOYT010000132.1:3912-6639 GCA_964408245.1 uncultured Dongia sp.
CGTTGATACAATCGGCAATACGCCGCTTATCAAGCTGAAAAAAGCGTCGGCAATCACCGGCTGCACGATCTTGGGCAAGGCTGAATTCCTCAACCCCGGCGGCTCGGTAAAAGACCGTGCGGCTCTCGCCATCATACAGGATGCGGAGAGCAAGGGTCTAATCCGGCCCGGTGGACTGATTGTCGAGGGCACTGCGGGCAATACCGGCATTGGCCTTGCACTCGTCGGCAATGCCCGAGGCTATAAGACGCTGATCATCATTCCTGAGACACAGAGCCAGGAGAAAAAGGACATGCTGCGCCTCTCGGGCGCGCAACTTCGTGAAGTGCCTGCCCTCCCCTACAAAGATCCCGGCAATTACGTGCGCGTTTCTGAAACTGTTGCCGAGGAGCTCAAAGATACCAATCCAAACGGCGTCATCTGGGCGAACCAGTTCGACAACGTCGCCAATCGCCAAGGTCATTACCACACAACTGGCCCTGAAATCTGGAAGCAGACCGACGGAAAGGTCGACGGTTTTGTGTGTGCGGTCGGTACCGGAGGCACGCTCGCAGGCATCTCGATGTTCCTCAAGGAACAGAACCCTAAGATCAAGATTGGCCTTGCTGATCCCGAGGGCGCCGCGCTCTACAATTATTTCAAAACAGGCGAATTGAAGTCTTCCGGGTCTTCGATCACGGAAGGCATCGGTCAAGGCCGCATCACTAAAAATATCGACGGCACGCAAGTAGACTTCCCGTTCCAGATTTCAGATACGGAAGCGTTACCGGTCGTGTTCGACCTATTGCGGGAAGAAGGCCTATGCCTGGGCGGCTCCAGCGGCATCAATGTGGCTGGCGCTATTCGTTTGGCCAAGGAACTCGGCCCAGGCCACACCATCGTGACCGTACTGTGCGATTTCGGAACGCGCTACCAATCGAAGCTCTTCAATCCCGCCTTTCTGCTTTCCAAGGGCCTTCCTACGCCGAGTTGGCTTTAGTTGTCACGTTTCCATGCCGTCTTTATAATAGAGGCTGAACAACTAAAAGCGTAGAGCGGCATGGAAGAGTTATTTCGTCAGGATTCCTACCTTAGGAGCTGTGAATCCATTGTAGCGACGAGCAGGCCAGAAGGCATCACGCTGGATAAGACCGTATTTTATCCGATGGGAGGCGGTCAGCTCGGTGATACCGGCCACCTCACGTTTCCCAACGGCAGCAATATCGATATCGTCGATACACGCAAGGGATCAACGCCCGGCGAAATTCTTCATATCCCTGCTGAAGGAAGCACCCTGCCTGTCCCTGGAACTAAAGTAACTGCCGTAATCGATTGGGATCGTCGGCATCGCCTGATGCGTATGCATACCTGCTTGCACGTGCTTTGCTCACTGATCAAGGGTGATGTCACTGGCGGTCAGATCAGCGACGGCAAAGGACGGCTCGATTTCAACTTGCTTCCTGAAACTGTACTAGACAAAACTGCGTTGACCGACGCGCTCAACGCCGTCATTGGCGGCAATCATGAAGTGGTGCCTCATTGGATCAGTGATGACGAGCTGGCGAGTAGGCCTGAGCTTGTCCGCACCATGTCGGTAAAGCCCCCAAGCGGCCAGGGTAAGGTTCGCCTACTCGATATCGCCGGTATTGATGTGCAACCTTGTGGCGGAACACATGTGCGGAACACGTCGGAAATCGGATCGGTCGAAATTGTGAAGATCGAGAGCAAAGGCAAAATGAATAAGCGCGTTAACATTGCGTTCAAGTAAGCACACATCGCTCCATGATTAACAGCTACACCAACCCGCAATATCTCGTGTCAACAGAATGGCTGGAGGCTAATCTCAATCAGCCGGATCTGCGCATCGTCGATGCCACTTATTACCTACCGATGCAGAACAAGAGCGGCCGCGCCGAATACGACGAGCGGCATATTCCCGGCGCCGTTTTTTTCGATATTGACGATATCGCCGAAAAAGAGACTAGCCTGCCGCACATGTTGCCCGCGCCTGAAAAATTTGCCTCGCGCGTCCGTCGCCTCGGCATAGGCGATGGTAATCTCATCGTTGTTTATGATGGTCAGGGAATGATGAGTGCCGCCCGCGTCTGGTGGATGTTCCGCATCTTCGGCGCCAAGGAAGTGGCGGTCTTGGACGGCGGGCTGCCGAAATGGCTCTCAGAAGATCGGCCGGTCGATGACAACATACCCAGTCCTCGCGAACGGCATTTCAGCGCGCGCCTCGACAACACGCAAGTTCGCTCCAAAGAGCAAATGCGGGCCAATATAAGTAGCAAACGCGAACAAGCGCTCGATGCCCGCGCGAGCGGTCGCTTCAATGCAACTGAACCAGAACTTTGGCCCGGGCGACGCTCGGGTCACATCCCGGGTGCGAGAAATCTGCCCTACACACAGCTCTTAAAGCCGGATCAAACCTTCCATGACGCTGACACGCTGAATGCGAAATTCGCTGGCGCCGGCATTGACCCGAAGAAGCCGGTTGTTGCATCGTGCGGATCTGGCATTACGGCCTGCATACTGGCCCTTGGGTTAGGGCTTATTGGCGCACGGGACATAGCAGTGTATGACGGCTCCTGGGCAGAATGGGGTCTGCCTGGTGATACACCGGTCGCACCCTAAGCACCTTTTATTTCACGCACCGCTTTCACAGCTTAAAAATTGCTCTCAATCATATTAGATCGCGCTTTATCACGTCGCGCCAAGTGCGGCTGGCAAAGCGCTCATTGTTTT
>CAYOYT010000133.1:0-784 GCA_964408245.1 uncultured Dongia sp.
CTCATCATGAGCGACAAGGCGCCGAGGAGATTGGCGGTGCGGGTATCTACCTTGTTCATGGCTGCTTATCCTGACGTAATGGATTTTGAAGTGATTCAATCGTCAGCTCTGCCAGTTTTTTTCCGTTCTTTAGGTCCTTGTCTTTCTCAGGATTATAGCAGGCAAGCGATACTCCTATGAGCTGCGGAGATGCAGCCAAGCCTTTAAAAAGGGTCGCGAACGCATCCCAACTCAGACCACCCGGCATAAGATAATCAGTGGCGGGAAAATCGGTCTGGTCGACAATATCGATATCGACTGCGAGCCAGAACGGGCGGTTTTGTACCTCGAAAGCCGCCGCCACCTCTTGCGCAACCTTGGCCGGGCCTTCTGCCATAATGTCGAGATTGGTCCAGAGTGGAATGGCAGAGTCAAAATCTTCCGGCAGAAGGGAGCCACGGCCAGCGGCCTCCTCCAGATCGCGGGGTCCGATTAGGGCAACGTCCTCGGGACGCAGTGCGGCGCCACCAGCGGCATCAACCCAGGCCATTGGTCCCCGGCCAAGCAAGGTAGCGAGTGGCATATCCGCCGCCTCCCCCGTCGGCGAGGTGCGACCGTCATAGAGATCGAGATGGCCGTCGAGATACGCGATCCCCACTCGGCCCATGGTATCGCGGACACCACCCATGGCACCGACGACCTGGGTACAGCACCCCCCGAGTAGGATCGGTCGGTATCCGTCACTGATACAATGTGCGACTTCTCTGCGAAGCACCTCTGTCACACGGACGACATCGCTCGAGCC
>CAYOYT010000133.1:794-6628 GCA_964408245.1 uncultured Dongia sp.
AGCCAATAATGCCCGTAGCTAAGTCTCTCGTGCGGTCGCGGATATGGATATCGAGATCGCCTCGATCTTCCGCGACAATACGGCTCCACCCGCCGTGTGCGCGAAGGCTCGCCGGACTAAGTTCAGTTCCACCTGCTCCGCCGACAGAATCAATCGGCACGCCGATCAGAGCAAAAGGGGAGTTCGAGTTTAGTTCTCTAGACATGAGATGATATCGCCTACAATGTAGCTTCCATTGTTCATATATATGCATAACACATGCATATGTCAACCGAAATTAAAATCAACATATTGATTTATAATATTATATTATTTTCATATAGATATTTGTTTTTTATAATCTAATACATTTATTCCACGTCAATTTCCATAACTAAAGAATTTAATAAATTAATATGCGATAGTTCTCGGAATCGCGTTGATTCTGTAGGCGCCTCGGTATGCTCCAATGCCCAGGTCAAAGCATGCGGGATATGGACTGCCCAACTTCCGGCGGCAATTGCTGGAACAATATCCGACTTAAGAGAATTACCGACCATCATCGCCCGCTCTGCCCCATCACCATGGCGGCGGAAAACATCTGTGTACGTGGCAGCCGACTTTTCCGACACGATCTCAACTGCCGTGAAGAAATCGCCAAGGCCTGATTGCGCGAGCTTGCGCTCCTGGTCAAATAGGTCACCTTTGGTAATAAGCACCAAGCAGTACCCGCCCGAAAGGCGCTCGAGCGTTTCCTGAACATGCGGCAGGGTATCAATCGGATGGGTCAGCATCTCACGCCCCGCCGACAGGATTTCGACGATGGCCGCGGTTGATACCTTGCCGCCAGTCAAAGTAAGGGCGGTTTCTATCATCGACAGGGTGAAACCCTTGATGCCGTAGCCGTAAAACTGAAGATTGCGCCGTTCAACTTCCAACAAATGTTCGGAGATCACGTCGGTACTGGCATGATCGGCTAGCAAAGCGGCGAAACGCTGCTCAGTCAGCCGAAAGAACTGCTCGTTTTGCCACAGCGTGTCGTCGGCATCGAAGCCAATGGTTGTTAGATTGCGGCCCATCAGAAATTCTTTAGAGGGTGTTTTGATCGAATTGCAACAAGATCCGCTTATTATGGGCCTAAGAAGATACCATAAGGGCAATGCGCAGATACTATTGACCCTGAGGGACGGGCCATTACCGGCCTCGCAATTCTTCAATCCGACCAAGGAGATACTTCACCTTGACAGTTACTATTACAGCCTTTGAGCGGTCGCCAGATGGTGGCAAGGGATTGGCACGCGACACGCGAGTTCGCTGGGCACTCGAAGAGGTAGGGCAACCCTATGACGTTCGCCTTGTCTCGTTTGCCGCGATGAAGGAGCCTGCTCATCTGAAGCTGCATCCGTTCGGCCAGATCCCGACCTATGAGGAAGGTGATCTGTCACTGTTTGAGACTGGAGCCATCGTGCTTCATATCGCGGAGCGTCATATGGGATTGTTACCGAATGATCTCGATGCACGAGCTCGTGCCATCGCATGGATATTTGCAGCGCTCAATACCTTGGAGCCGCCGATACTTGAACTCGTTAACGCAAAACTTCTGGAGAGCGAAAAACCTTGGGCCAAGGAGCGCCTGCCGTTGGTTGTAGATCGCGTCTGCAACCGACTTAACCAGCTCTCAGCACGCCTCAATAATGCCGACTGGCTTGATGATGCATTCAGCGCAGGGGATTTGATGATGGCGTCGGTGTTGCTCCGGGTCAAATCATCCGGCATTCTGAATGAATACCCGAACCTTTCCGCCTATGTCGCTCGTGCCGAAGCGCGCTCTGCTTATCAACGCGCTTTCGACGCCCAGCGGGCAGTTTTCACCGGGCAGTCCTTAATTCAATCTTCGACCTGAGATTGTTAACGCGCCGAGACGAGATAAGTGAGAATTACGGCTCGCTTAGCGGTTGCATGAGGGACGATGTGTCCCAGCGACCGCCACCGCGTTTTTGAATGCGAGAATAGAATTGATCGACGAGGGCCGTCACTGGCAGCTGGGCGCCATTACGCTTCGCTTCGGCAAGGCAGATATTGAGATCTTTGCGCATCCAATCGACAGCGAAGCCGAAATCAAAATTGCCCTCGAGCATGGTGTGACCACGATTTTCCATTTGCCAAGATTGCGCAGCACCCTTCGAAATGACGTCGAGGAGTTTTTTGCCGTCGAGACCAGCTTTCTGCGCGAAATGCATACCTTCGGCAAGTGCCTGGACAAGACCGCCGATGCAGATCTGATTGACCATCTTGGCAAGCTGACCAGAGCCCGCCGGCCCCATTAGCTCGCAGGTACGGGCGTAGGAATCGATTACGGGTCGTGCGCGGTCAAAGTCACTTTGCGCACCACCCACCATGACGGTGAGCTTGCCATTCTCCGCGCCAGCCTGGCCGCCAGATACTGGCGCGTCGAGGAAACCAAAGCCGGCTGCTCGCGCGGCACAATCTATCTCGCGTGCAATTTCCGCGGAGGCTGTCGTATGATCGACGAAGATTGCCCCTTTCCCCATGCCGGCGAAAGCGCCTGTTTCACCGAACACGATCGAGCGTAGGTCGTCGTCGTTTCCGACACAGGCGAAGACGATCTCCGCGCTTTTTACTGCGGCTGCTGGCGTTAGTGCGGCGCCACCGCCGTAGACCTCAACCCATTTCGCGGCTTTTTCGCGCGAGCGGTTATAAACCGCGACGTCATGGCCGCTACGCTTCAAATGCCCAGCCATAGGAAAGCCCATGACGCCGAGACCGAGGAAGGTGACTTTCATGGTGCGCTTACCCTTTATTATTCGTAATGCTTGGACTTAATCTGGACAGCCGCACTCTCATATGATCTGCGGGTTCTTGGTTAAGATCCGCGCTAGCAAAGATTTAGATCCAAGGTGTGGCGAATTAATCCTCACCCCTCTCCGAATAACGTCTCGTGAATATTGTGCCAAGTAGCGCGGCTAGTGGCGGAAAGAATCCCAAAGGCCGAAAGCGCTCGGCTCGGTCGATAGGTTTCATCGCTCTTGATATAAGCGATGTAACCACCGAGTTCGTGAATGATGAGAGCTCCCGGCGCATGGTCCCAAGGCATAATGCCGCTGAAAAAGGTAAAGTCGATTTCGCCCTTGGCCATCCGGACGTAATCAATTCCGGCAGCGCGGGCGCTTTTTACCTGGTTCAAACGGTCACGACGCTTGTCCACCTGATCGGCAATACCCGGCATGCCACGCGTACCGTAGGCAAGAACGCCTTTCGGAATATCAGTCGGCGTGAAGGACCGAATCTTGATGCCATCGATAATGACGCCCTCACCTTTCTCCGCGATCGTCATTTCTCCGGAGACTGGATGATAGATCCAGCTGGCGAGAATATCGTCGGCTTGGATAAGAGCCAGCATGGAGACGAAGCCCTCACGGCCAGCAGCAAAATTGCCGGTCCCGTCGATAGGATCGACCACCCAGACAGGTGCTTCATTCGCCAAAGCATGCATGATGGTGGCATCTTTGGCCGTTGCTTCCTCACCGACGACGACGGAGCCAGGCAGCAGTGACAAAAGGCGCGGCGTCAACGCGATCTCAGCAGATTCATCGGCAATGGTGACTAAATCGCCGGGGGATTTCTGGCGCGTGTCACCTTCCTTCAGATTACGGAAGCGCGGCAGAATCTCGACCGCCGCCACATCCCGCATAAGATCCGCAATCTTTAAAAGATCTACGCGAAGCGGCGACATGCTCACTTACGCCCCTCGATCCATTCGCGAATCTCGTTCTCGCTGTGAAGATAATCAGCACCTGATTTGACATCGAGCGACGCTGTGAGACGCAAAAGGTGCCACATTTCGGGGTCGACGGCTTCTGGATCCTCGCTCTCGATATTCTCTTGTACTTCCAGGGCCCATTCGGCGGCAGCGAGACGGCTACTGGTTCCATCGAGCACTGCTTCGAGCACGTTCGCAATTTCCTCACGGGTGGGAACGGGGATCGTGCTCATTGCTTGTCTCCTTCTTGTTTTCCGATAGCCGAAAACTGGCGTTCGAAGCGCTGCACATCTTCCGGCGCCAAGCGCACAGTCATTTCCGTCCACTCATCATCGTCATGGCGTTCCAGGACTTCGCCATGCGCATGGAGCCAAGCCATCGCCGCACCATCTTGGTGGCGCAGACGAAATTGCGCCAAACGGCGCTGTGCAGAGAGACGCGCATCGACGGCAGCAAGAAGCATATCTACGCCAGCGCCGCTGATAGCAGAAATAGGCTTTAAGCGCGGGTCCCGGGCAGCTTGGGTGGATAGCGCATTATGCTGATTTTCGTCGAGAAGATCGATCTTATTCAGAACCTCGAACATCGTATCCGTGACTTCGTGGCTGATTCCAAGGCCAGCTAGAACGATCTCGACATCAGTCTTTTGACCATCAGTCTCTGGATGTGCGACATCACGCACATGAAGAATGATGTCGGCCTCCAGCACTTCTTCTAGTGTCGCTCGAAAAGCGGCGACCAATTCGGTCGGCAGGTCTGAGATAAAACCCACGGTATCGGAAAGGATAATTTCGCGGCCGGAAGGCAGATGGACACGCCGCATGGTGGGATCGAGCGTCGCAAACAAGAGATCCGCCGCCATCACCGAGGCATGCGTCAGTCGGTTGAAAAGCGTCGACTTGCCAGCATTGGTGTAGCCAACCAGCGCCACAACTGGATAAGGCACACGCTTTCGCGCTTGGCGATGCAGTGCTCGGGTGCGTTTTACATCCCCCAGATCTTTCTTGATGCGTACAATGCGCTCGTCGATCAGCCGACGGTCCATTTCGATCTGGCTTTCGCCTGGACCGCCAATGAAGCCGAAACCGCCGCGCTGGCGCTCCAGATGGGTCCAAGATCGCACGAGGCGCGAGCGTTGATAAGAGAGCGCTGCAAGCTCGACCTGCATCTGACCTTCACGCGTGCGGGCACGCTCGCCGAAAATCTCGAGAATGAGGCCTGTGCGGTCGATGACCTTCACCTTCCATTCAGTTTCGAGATTGCGCTGTTGCACGGGCGTCAGCAGCCCATCGAAAACAATGAGGCCGATACGCTCAGCCTCAACAACCGCTTTTAGGCGCTCGACATTCCCCATGCCGAGCAGTGTACTGGGCTTAGGGTCGGCCACGCGCACGACCTCGGCCGCAGCGACATTGAGGTCAATGGCGCGTGCGAGACCGCAAGCCTCTTCGA
Organism: uncultured Dongia sp.; assembly: GCA_964408245.1. GTDB lineage: Bacteria > Pseudomonadota > Alphaproteobacteria > Dongiales > Dongiaceae > Dongia. The sequence continues at coordinate 6,007 of CAYOYT010000133.1, forward strand.
GACGTGTTTCAGGAGATCGGCCACCGCTATACTGCGCGCGCGGGCCAGTCTTAAACGCCGGATGGATGACCAAAGCGCGGTCGCCGTGGCGGATGCCGTCAATATCGGTATGCGCGCCGCCGGTCTGGTCGATGGTTGCCGTCAAATTCCTACTTTCATGACTTTCGCCCTGATCAAGCCTCGTCGCCATCTTTCTGCGGCTCGAACAGCTGAATGGGGGTACCCGGCATGATGGTCGAGATGGCGTGCTTGTAAACCAATTGAACGTGAGAGTCCCGGCGCAACAATACTGAGAAGTTATCAAACCATGTGACAATGCCTTGTAACTTCACGCCGTTCACCAGGAATATCGTGACCGGGATCTTGTTCTTACGGATATTGTTGAGGAAAACATCCTGGACGCTTTGTGATTTTTCATTTGCCATCGTCCTTATCCTTTTCTCATTGGGCTCGTTTTTTTGAGCCGTTTGTTGTTGCGCGCCTGCACCTAGCCAGCCATCCCCGGCAAGCTCATGATACGATAATTTAGTTAATGAGCTAACAGAGTGGTTAACACAGAACTCGATAGAATGAAACTTCCGACAAGTAGAAACAGCCGTTCGTCGGCTTAAAGGGCCTGAAG
>CAYOYT010000134.1:0-6607 GCA_964408245.1 uncultured Dongia sp.
CCCGTAGATAATGAAGGCCGTCCATAGACCCAATGAGATCGAGACTGGCATTTTCTCAATAATGAGATCGACCACCGGACGGCCCTTAAAAAAGCTCTTGCCGAAATCGAAGGTGAGATAACTCTTCATCATCAACAGAAAGCGTTCCATCGGTGGCTTATCAAAGCCGTACATGCGTTCGATCTCGGCAATGAATTTGGGATCAAGCCCGCGGGCGCCGCGATAATGTGAATTGTCGCCGCCTGGTAACTGGCCGATCTGTGGTTGCGTGTTCACCACCTCACTGCCACCACCGCCGGTGACGCGCGCCGTCGCATCGATTGCGGTACCTCTTAGCTTAGCGATGGTCTGCTCCACCGGCCCGCCAGGCGCCGCCTGGGTAAGGACAAAGTTGATGATCATGATCCCAAGCAGGGTCGGAATCATCAGCAGTAGCCGGCGAATGATATAGGTGGTCATCAGTTATCACCTACGGACTGGTGATGCATCGCCGTCACTTGACCTTCTTGCGCTTCACCATTGCGCCGATGATGAGAAGAAGAATGGCGGCGCCGGCAGCATAGAAAATGTAAGCGAGTGGCGACGAGCCGCGATCGGTGGGAGCAACCGGCGTGGCTTCACTGGCAGCAGACGATGTCGCATTCGAGACCGCAGCATCGGTTGGTGCTGATTGCGCTATTCTGGTGGCGAGCGCTTTCTCTTTAACTGGATCAATCCACCAGCCCGAAAGGCCGATGCCGTATCTGGGCTCTGGCAGCTTGTCGGGTCGACCAAACTTGTCCCAATACGCGATGCGGAAGGCACCGAGATGCCAGCTCGGCACCACGTAATGGCGCCATTGCAGAATCCGATCCAAAACCTTGCAATAGATGACGAGCTCGGCGCGTGTGGGTGCGGCGATCAGGCTCTCGACCAGCTGGTCGATAACAGGATCCTTTATGCCGATTTCGTTGCGACTGCCCGGCGAATCAGCCGCGGCCGAACCCCAGAAATCGCGCTGCTCGTTGCCAGGAGAGAGTGATTGCGCGAAGACCGATGAGACCATGTCATAATCGAAATCTTCGCTGCGCTTCTGATATTGGGCCGTATCGACAGCGCGCAAGGTGAGCTTCACACCGAGGCGCTCCAGCGATTTTGCATAAGGCTGCACGATACGTTCGAAGCTGTCACCCGCCTGCAGCAAGAACTCGATCTCGAACGGCTTGCCGTCCTTCATGCGCCGGCCGTTGTCGAGCTTCCATCCCGCTTGATCGAGCAGCTTTGCAGCCTGGGCGAGATTCTCCGCATTGGCACCGCTGCCATCGCTTAGCGGTGGATTGTATTCAGTGGTAAAAACGTCGTCGGGAATTTTGCCGCGAAGTGGCTCTAGGATCTTCAGCTCTTCCGGCGAGGGCAAGCCCGTCGCTTCCATGTCGGAATTCTGAAAGAAGCTGCGCGTACGTTTATACTGACCGAAGAACAACGTCTTGTTAGACCATTCGAAATCGAAAGCCAGGATCATCGCCTGCCGTACGGGCGGATCTTGGAAGATTTCATGGCGCAGATTCATGGTGAAGGCCTGCATGCCCTGCGGATTGTCGTTCTCAATACTGACCATCTTGAAGCGACCGTCCTTCAAGGCCGGTGATTCATAACTCGTCGCCCAGGCCTTAGCCGAGTTCTCGGCGCGCAAATCGAAATTACCGGATTTGAACGCCTCCAGCACCACCGTCGGATCGCGATAATAATCGGTACGTACAATGTCGTAATTATCAGTGCCAATATTGACCGGCAAATCCTTGCCCCAATAATCCTTCACGCGCTCCATTGTCACAGAACGACCGGCCTCGAAGCTTTTGAGCTTATAGGGGCCACTGCCCAACGGTTCATCAAGCGATGGTTCGTCGAATTTCTTTCCCTCCCAGAAATGCTTTGGCAGCACAGGGAGCTGGCCCATGATGACGGGTAGCTCGCGATTGTTTTTGGTAGAGAAAGAGAACTTCACCCGTTGTGCATCGAGCACTTCGGCCTTTTCGACATTGGCGTAATAGAAGCGATATGTGGGCGCGCCGACTTTCTTCAGGATGTCGAAAGAGAAGACCACGTCATCTGCCGTGATCGGCTTGCCGTCATGCCAACGTGCTTCGGGTCGCAAGTTGAAGATGATCCAGGAATTGTCGGCGGCCACTTCCATGCTTTGGGCGATGAGACCGTATTCGCTCATCGTATCGTCGTCGACTTGCGACGTCAGAGTCTCGTAAAGACCGCCCAAAGCGGCGGGATCGCCGCTGACGATAAAAGGATTGAAGCTGTCGAAACTCCCCAGTCCCGCATAACGCACAGTGCCGCCCTTGGGCGCATCTGGATTGACGTAATCGAGATGCTTGAAATCGGGGCCGTATTTCGGCTTATCGGCCAGCGTCAAGGCATGGGTCTTGACGCTATCCTGGGACCAAGCGGGGCCACCGAGATTAAGGGCGACGGCGAGAGCGGCAGCGCGATGAAGCATGAAAGGCCTTCCAGAAATGCGAAACGACGTTCTTGCCGCGAGCATAGCGGAACCTCGGCGCACCAGGAAAGCCTAGAAATTATAGGTATTTAGACTGTTTTAGGCATTGAGAAGAGTCAGCGCTGCGTCCAGCACGCGCTTGTCGCCCGCGGCCACCACGGCATCACCCGATTTGGTGTGAAGGGACCGACCCTGCCAGTCCGTGATATGGGCACCCGCCCCTTCCAACACCGGTACCAGCGAGAGAAAGTCGTAGATACCGAGAGTCTTCTCGACCACAAGGTCGAGGAAACCCGTCGCCACCATACCGTATTGATAGCAATCGCCGCCGTAAGTCGCCGATTTCACAGCACCCGCGATTTGGTCATGAACAGCACGGGCAGAGCCCAGGAACATCTGCGGCAGGGCGGCCGAGAAATAGGCGTCCTTCAGGCTTTCGCATGCGCGCGCTTTCACAACATCACCGTTGAGCGTGGTTGCATGGCCCACGGCCCCAATCCAGAGATCGGCAAGGATCGGCATGTCGATAACGCCGAGAATGGGCCTACCACCCTGCGTAAGGGCGATCAGCGTTCCAAAAGTGGGGCGGCCGGTCACAAAAGCTCGGGTGCCATCTAGCGGATCGAGGACCCAAACGAATTCGGCTTCCTCTCTCTCGCTGCCAAATTCCTCGCCAATGATACCGTGGGTCGGGAAAGCCTTATTAATGGCTTGACGCAAGGCGCCCTCGCATTCGCGATCGGCCTTGGTAACGGGGCTTTCGTCACCCTTCGAGATGATGTCGAGCCGCTGACGGTAATAGCCGCGCAAGATCGGCCGACTGATATCGACGAGGCTCCGCGCCAGCGTCAAGAATTCGGCCGGCGTCGCTGCCGCGGCATGTGTCATGATTGAGTTGGTCCCAGCTCTGTTATGCCGTGTGTTATTGCGGCAACGGGGCGGGCGAATCCGCCTGATCACGCAGCCAGCGCAAAAATGCCGCGCGCTCTTCGGGCTTTTTGATACCAGGAAAGCTCATCTTCGTGCCCTTGGCATAAGCTTTCGGGTTGGTGATGAACCGATCGAGGTGATCGAAATCCCAGGTGATCTTCAAATTCTTGATCGTGTCGGAATAGGTGAAATCTTCCTTATGGGCTGAATGATTGCCCACGATATTCCAGAGGTTCGGACCAACTCTATTCGGGCCACCGCTTTCAAAGGTGTGGCAGGTCTTGCATTTCGCGGCGGCCTTCTGACCCAAGGCTGGATCGGCCGCAGCGATCAGCGGCAGCGATGAAACCGGCGCTGCGGCCGGCGTCGCGGCAGCGGGTGTCGTATCACCCGTGACAGCACTGGCAACTTCATCACCGCCGGCTTCTTCATGGACGCTGCCTTCCGGCGCGCCGTAAATGATGTTGGAGACCAGACCGACCGAAAGTGTCAGCATGCCGCCGATCAGGACCGCGGCGGCGATCTTGTTGGCTTCCAAAGACATTCGACTTCATCCCTCATGGCTTAGCGCGACGAAACAGCCGCAGGCCTCTCCCTTCCAGAGGGCACCACGACTTACCCCAACCGCCGCGCGATATATTGGGCGTCAAGGGGCTACAACTCGGCGCGGAATTTAACCGCTTCCATCGGCCCTGTCCAATACCGCAGCATTCGATAGGGATAAGCGTAACCCAGCGTCTGATGATTTTCTCAAATAGGCGCCACAGGCTTTGATTTCCGGGGCTTAGCGGCATAATGTCGCGGGCCTCAGCGGCTGCTACAAGACAATGTGTCACCCTTTCCAACCACCCAAGAAACGCGACATGACCCGACCGACCCATCCCGTCATCCTCATCCCGGCTCGCCTGGCCTCGAGACGCTTACCCGACAAGCCATTGGCCGATATCGACGGCGTGCCCATGATCGTCCATGTGTGGCGCCGGGCAATGGAAGCACAAATCGGTCCAGTCTTCGTTGCCTGCGCGGAAGAGACCATCAAGGCGGCTGTCGAGGCCGCCGGCGGCCAGGCGGTGCTCACCGACCCCCATCATCCGTCGGGCTCGGACCGCATTTTCGAGGCGCTGTCCAAGATCGATCCCGCGCGCAAGTTCGACGCGGTGGTGAACGTGCAGGGCGATCTGCCGACTCTCGATCCAGCCCTTATCCGTCGCGCGCTTGATCCGCTGGAAGATGCCGAGGTCGACATCGCGACCCTTGCGGTCGAGATCTCGCGAGACGAAGAGCGCACCGATCCCAATGTGGTGAAGGCGATTGTCGCTTTTGTGCTCGGTGGCAACGATATCGGCCGAGCGCTTTATTTCAGCCGCGCCACCGCCCCGGCTAATGCCGATGGCAGGATGGGGCCCCATTACCATCATATCGGCCTCTACGCCTATCGACGGGCAGCGCTCGAACGCTTCGTTAAGTTACCGCCCGGCATCCTCGAGAACCGCGAGAAGCTCGAGCAATTGCGGGCGCTGGAGAACGGCATGCGCATCGATGTGGCGCTCGTTGACACCCTGCCGCTGGGTGTTGATACTCCGGCAGAACTCGCGCGCGCGCGGTCACTTCTTACATCCCGAAACTAGTATCCCGAACATAAGGTAGCAGCGATCTTGAACGCAGCCATCAACAACATCATCGCTTTTCAAGGGGTACCCGGCGCCTATTCGAATTTGTCCTGCCGCGCCGCCTTCCCAGCCATGACCGCCCTGCCCTGCCCCTCTTTTGAGGACATGTTCGCAGCCGTCCATGAAGGCCGCGCGCGCCTTGCCATGGTACCGATCGAGAACTCTGTCGCCGGTCGCGTCGCCGATATTCACCATCTACTGCCTGATTCCGGCCTCCACATTGTCGGTGAGCATTTCCAGCGCGTGAATCATCAGCTGCTAGCGGTTAAAGGCGCCAAGCTCTCCGACATCAAAACCGCCGCCAGCCATATTCAGGCCTTAAGCCAATGCCGCAACAATCTGCGCGCGCTCGGTATTAAGCCAGTCGTGCATGCTGATACCGCAGGCGCTGCCGCCGACCTTGTCGCGCGCGGCGACAAGACGGCCGCTGCCATCGCCTCCTCGCTCGCGGCCGAAATCTATCAGCTCGATGTTCTCAAAGCGGATCTCGAAGACGCGCCACATAATACCACGCGCTTCGTGGTAATGGCACAGGAGCCGATCGACCCCGATCTCGCCAAGGGTGCCATCATCACCAGTTTCGTCTTCAAGGTGCGTTCGGTTCCGGCAGCGCTCTACAAGGCCCTGGGCGGTTTCGCCACCAACGGCGTCAATATCACGAAGCTGGAAAGCTACATGCTTGATGGCCATTTCTCGTCGACACAATTCTACGCCGATATCGATGGCCATCCTGACCAGCGCGCCGTGCGCCTCGCCCTCGAAGAATTATCATTCTTCTCGCGCGAAGTGCGTATCCTCGGCGTTTACCCAGCGTCAAAATTCCGCCAACAGGATTAAACTAGCGAGCAGCGGTTCTACCACTTGAACGCGACACCGGCGAGAATGCCGTGATCGGTCGTGTCACCGGCGATGCGGCCCTGATAGTCGAGAGAGAGGGCGAGGCCGGTGTCGAAGCCGATGCTGAGACCGGCGCCGGCGAGACCCATCACTTGATTGTCTTCCTGTAGCTGAACCTCGAACGCGCTGCCGTTGCTGAAGGTGCCGCGGGCTTTACCGCCCTTAGTGATCTCGTTGGCGATCCCGGCGCTGACATGGGGGGTGAGCTCGAAGCCCTCGAAGTCGATGGTCTTGGCGAGGTTGACTTGACCGGTAAGGCGGATGGATTCGCTTTTCTGATCTTTCATGGTCACGTCGCCACGGCCGGTGCCGCTTTCCTTGTACCCATCGACACGCTGATGCTGATAGAGCACGCCAGCGCTGGGGGTGAGGCGAAAGCCCTCGCCGAAGTCGAAGTCATAGCCGGCATGGAGACTACCGCCATAGACTAGGGCATCTGTGTCGCCTTCCGCTTCCTGACGGCCGGTCCTGGTGGCGACAGAGCGGTCAAGCTCAACCTGCTGCAGACCCCCGCTCATCACACCGCTGACAAAGAACCCGCCCAGCTCATAGTGGGCATAGAGGGCGGCATATTCGCCATCGATCTCGGCATTGGCGGCATTGCGGGCGACGTCGGCATCGG